>NZ_JBEOVN010000164.1:0-17318 GCF_040295565.1 Streptomyces sp. NPDC002785
GTCCCGGCCGGGGACCGGACACGGCGGACGAGGGGAGCGCGGGTCTGATGGCCGGGAAGCACTTCCTCTTTGCGTGTTCTCGTCCATCAGGGAGCACGGAGTGCGTGGGGCAGGGATATCGCCTGTTTCCTCGGGCGTGGTGGTGTCGCACCGGACCGGGGTGTTCGCCGGTGCCACACCATCCTGAGCATGCCTTGCAGATGTGGGGAGCAGGGAGGGTCAGCTATCGGGCCGGCGGCCCCTGGTATCCGTTGCCCGTATCGCCGAACCAGCGCCGGGCGCTGCGCGCGACCTGACGGCCTCTCCAATTCCGCAGGGCGGGGCTGGCGGGCGGATCCTTTCGGGCTGGGCACGCTGGTTGCTGCTTGTGTGGCGATAAGGTCGGGGCATCTGTGATCAACTTCACCGTTGCGTCCGACGGCCTTCTGTCGTGTTGCGGGAGGCCGGTGACATTTGAGTTCCGGGCAGCGACTGCGCGCATTCGGAGGATCTCGTCGTGATCCGCACCTCGCCCTCGACGGACACCCAGGTAGTACGCCCTATTTCGGTGCCTGGAAGCCGCCGATCTTCTGCTCGAGCAGTTCGGCCAGCCGCAGCGGGGTGCGGTCCTCGAACATCGGACCGATGAGCTGCACTCCCACCGGCAGACCCTCGGGAGACCGGCCCGCTGGTATGGCGGTGGCGGGTAGGCCGGGCATGGTGGCCAGACCGGCCCAGACGAGCTGGTCGAAGTACGGGTACTCGACGCCGTCGATGTCGATCCGACGTTTCATCAGGTCGGGGTTGTGGTCGTGCGGGAACGCGGGAGTGGGCGTGATGGGACACACCACGGCGTCGAACTCGGCGAAGAGCTGCCGCCAGCCGTGGCGGTGGAGCTCGCGACGGCTGTTTGCCTCGATCCAGTCGCGGTGGCTGAACACCATGCCGCGCAGCCGCGCCGCATCGAGACTCTGGTTGTCTGCGCTCAGTCCGGCGGCGCGGGCCTGCAGCTGCTCGTACGCTTCGACGGGAAACCGTGCAACGGAGCCCGAAAACAGGAACTGCGTGTAGAGCACCGCGGCTTCGGTCAGATCGGGCAGCAGCGGACTGTCCCGCTCGACGCGGGCACCGCCGTCGACAAGCGCGTCGGCCACCCGGTTCACGCCCGCCCGCACAGCGGATCCGGTCGGAATGAGCGGATGCTCGTCGAGGACCAGGACCCGGAAGTCGCGGAGCCGCTCGTGGCGGGCGGGCGGCAGTGTCACATCGTGCGCCACACCGTGCGTCAGAGGGTCTGGTCCGGCCATGACGTCGAGCAGGAGCGTGAGGTCGCGGGCAGTGCGCGCCATCGGACCGACGACGGCGAGGTCAAGGTCGGCCGGCAATGCCGGCGCAGACGGCGGGACCATGCCGCGGTTCGCCGCCAGCCCGAGTGTCGGCTTGTGTGCGTAAATGCCGCAGAAGTGTGCGGGGGTGCGCAACGAACCGGCGAGGTCGGAGCCGATGGACAGCGCGCCGAATCCGGACGCCAGGGCCGCCGCCGAGCCGCCGGAGGATCCGCCCGACGTGCGGCCGTGGTCCCACGGGTTGTTGGTGGTGCCGTAGATCTCGTTGAAGCTCTGTACATCTTGCAGCCCCAAGGGCACATTGGTCTTCCCGAGCACCACCGCGCCTGCGGCCTTGAGCCGCGACACCTGCACCGCGTCCTCGGCCGGCATGTAGTTCCGGTGCAGCGGCAAGCCCCAGGTCGTGGGCAGCCCGGCGATGTTGTAGGACTCTTTGACCGTCACCGGAATGCCCAGCAGCGGCCGGTCCTCACCGCGGGCGCGCGCCTGGTCGGTACCGCGCGCCGCGGCCCGTGCACGGTCGAAGTCCGGCACACAGATCGCGTTGATCGCATCGTCGTCCCGCTCAATACGGGCGATCGCCTCGTCGGTCAGTTCCGCCGAGGTCACTTCACCGGCACGCAAGGCAGCCGCGAGTTTTTCGGCCGTCGGAAAATTCCACTCCATGAATCCGACCGTATGGGCCTGTGGAAGAGGGCACGAAATGCCGCTTCGCGCAACGGGATGGATGTCGGCCAGTTACTCGCGAAGCGGCACATCACCGATGACGCGGACGGTTACCGAATCCTGCTGGACCTCTTGCCGAGTACGGCGACACCGAGAAGGCACCGATCCCGGTTGCGATCGAGACCTCACGCGGTCTACTGGTGGCTGTGCTGCGGGCCGGAAGCGCAAGGTCTTCGCGATCAAACCGATGGCCGCCGCCCGTTACCGTGACCGGCACAGCGTCTCGCGCCCACCGCCGGGCCGAGCGGCGCCGCCCCCGGCCCAAGCCCGGCAAGATCGGCCAGAACCCCGAACTGCGGGACTTCATCCAAGAGCATCTCGAACTGCGCTGGAGCCCCGAGCAGATCTGCCAGGCTCTGCGGGCACGCTTCCCCGACCGGCCGGAGATGCACGTGGCCCACGAGACGATCTACCAGGCCCTCTACGTCCAGGGCCGCGGCGAACTCCGCCGGGAACTGACCCGAGCCCTTCGCACCGGACGGGCTCTGCGACGCCCGCACCGTCATGCCCACAAGCGCACGTCCAGAGCAGCAGCACGACCGGCCTCTCCGCCGGTCGCCCCGCATAACCGTCCGGATACGGGTGCACTACCCGGACCCGAAAGGGTGCTGACGTGGGCCAGGTGAGCCTGTGCGGACTCACTGGACAAAGACGACGGAACCGAGGGACAAGTTGGACGCCATGACGGACACGGACGGAGTGGCCTTGGCCGCTCCGGTCGCTGCCGCGACGGTGAACGGACCCGAGGACGAAGCCCTGGACTGGGCGTCGATCGACTGGCGCCGGGTCGAGGAGGACGTACGGCGTCTGCGGCAGAGGATCTTCACGGCATCGCAGGCAGGGGACCTGAAGAAGGTCCGCAACTTGCAGAAGCTGATACTCCGTTCCCGTTCCAACACGCTCCTGAGCGTGCGGCGGGTCACGGAGATCAACGCGGGACGCGCGACGGCGGGGGGCGACGGGAAGGTGGTGCTGATGTCCCAGTCCAAGGCCGCGCTGGCCGACTGGGTTCAGCACCGCGCCCGACCGTGGATCCCCAAGCCTGTCAAGCGGGTGTTCATCCCCAAACCGGGGACCACGAAGAAGCGCGGACTCGGAATTCCTGTGATCGCCGACCGGTGCTTGCAAGCCGTGGCGCTGGGCGCACTGGAACCCGAGTGGGAGGCGCGGTTCGAGCCGAAGTCGTACGGCTTCCGGCCCGGCCGCGGCTGTCACGATGCGATCGGGGCCATCTACTCCACGCTCAACGGGAAGAACCCGCAGCGTGTGTGGGTGCTCGACGCGGACCTGACGGCGGCGTTCGACCGGATCGACCACGACCGGCTCATGGCCGCCCCCGGCACCTTCCCCGCCCGGGGAGTGGTCCGGCAGTGGCTCAAGGCCGGAGCCGTGGACCGAGGACGGTTCGCCCCGACCGAGGCGGGGACTCCGCAAGGCGGAGTGATCAGCCCACTGCTCTTCAACGTGGCCCTGCACGGAATGGAGGAAGCCGCAGGCGTCCGCTACTACACAATCGGCCGAGATGCTGGAAGTGCGCAGAGCGGGAGCCCGGTGCTGGTGAGATACGCGGACGATTTTGTCGCGATGTGCACCAGCCGTGAGCAGGCCGAACAGGTCAAGGAACAGCTGGCCGCATGGCTGACGCCCAGAGGGCTCGCCTTCCACGAGGACAAGACACGCATCGTCCACGCGGAGAGCGGGTTCGACTTCCTGGGGTTCAACGTCCGCCGCTATCACGGCAAGCTGCTGATCAAGCCGAGCACAGCGGCGCAACGACGGATCCGGGAACGGCTGAGTGCCGAGATGCTGGCCCTGCGAGGGGCCAACGCGGGCGCGGTGCTCAAGAAGATCAACCCGATCGTTCGGGGCTGGTCTGCCTACTACCGGACGGTGGTGTCCAGCGAGGTGTTCACCGCGCTGGACAATCACATGTGGAAGCTCGCTTACAAGTGGGCCAAACACAGCCACCCGAACAAGCCGAAGCACTGGATATCCGACAAGTACTTCGGCCGGTTCAACAAGGCCAGGAGGGACCGGTGGGTGTTCGGCGACCGCGACAGCGGCGCCTACCTGCTCAAGTTCTCCTGGACGAAGATCGTCCGGCACCAGTTGGTCAAGGGCAGGGCGTCCCCGGACGACCCGGCGCTGGAGTCGTACTGGGCCGAGCGGCGTCGCAAAGGACCACCCCCGCCAGTCGATGGCATGACCGTGCGCCTGCTCCAGGCTCAACAAGGTCGTTACCCGATCTGCGGAGGGCTCCTGCTGCACGCCGATCACCCGCCGCGAAGCCCACAGGAATGGGAAACGTGGCGATCCGTCCTCAGGAAGGCGATCTCCAAGCAGTACGTCGCCTTCCCAGGCGGTGACTCATCGGGCGATCAACGGCTCCGTCTCCTTCACACCCTTTGTCAACGGCGGATTGGAGCCGCCGGGCTGACGAATCCTGCACCTTCTCCTGACCGCGAGCCCTTGGGGCTTGCTTGAGCCGTGTGCGGTGAACAGCTGCTTGCACGGTTCTGAGGGGGCGGGGACGCAGCAATGCGTCCCCGCTACCCGACTCATCATCGGCACCGGCCGGTCCGCGATCGGCACGCTGGTCGAGCGGTCCACCCGCTACCTGATGCTCGTGCACCTGCCTGTCGGCCACAGTGCCATTGCCACCCGCAACGCGCTCACCACGACCGTCCAGACCCTCCCGCGTCGCCTCTGGCGGTCCCTGACCTGGGACCAGGGCTCGGAGATGGCCGCCCACAAGGCGTTCACCATCGCCACCGACATCCCGGTCTTCTTCTGCGACCCGGCCAGCCCCTGGCAGCGTGGCAGCAACGAGAACACCAACGGCCTGCTACGGCAGTACTTCCCCGCGCGGCGGGCTATCGTCCCCGCCCACGTCGGCCCGGCTTCGGGTCCGACACGGAACCAGATCAGTTCAGCCCTCGAACGCTTGGTGCTGGAGGACGATTTCACGCTTGAGGATCTTGCCCGTGGCTCCCTTGGGGAGCCCGTTGGTGAACGTGACGATCCGTGGGTACTTGTAGGCAGCCACCCGCTGTTTGACGTAGTCGCGCAGCTGATCGGCCGTGGTCCGTGCATCATCCCGGAGTGTTACTACGGCGGCTACCTCCTCCCCGTGCACCTGGTGTGGCACGCCGACCACTGCCGCCTCGGCGACGGCAGGGTGTTCGTAGAGCACCTCCTCGATCTCGCGCGGGTAGACGTTGTATCCGCCGCGGATAATGAGGTCTTTCTTCCGGTCGACGATGAAGTAGTAGCCATCTTCGTCGACTCGGGCGAGATCACCGCTGTGGAACCACCCGTCCCGGATGGCTTCCGTAGTCGCACCGGGACGGTTCCAGTAGCCCTTCATGATGTTCTCGCCGCGGATCGCGATCTCACCGACTTCGCCCGGGCCGACCGTGGTGCCATCGTCCGCGACGAGACTCAGTTCGACCCCGCGGATGGGCAGCCCGATAGAGCCGGCCTTGCGTGGCCGGTCCGGATGGTTGAATGAGGCGACCGGAGAAGTCTCCGAGAGTCCATAGCCCTCCAGCACGGTGACGCCGAATTCCCGCTCGAAGCCGTGGAGTACCTCGACCGGCAAGGAAGCGCCGCCGGAAACAGCCAGGTGCAGCCGTGAGAGGTCATAGCCGTCGGGGATCCCGGCGTGGAGCAGGGCTGTGTACATCGTGGGGACGCCCAGAAAGACGGTGGCCCCATCCCGGTGAATGATCTCCAGTGCCTTCGTCGGCTCGAATCGCGGCAGCAAAGTCAGGGTGGCGCCCGCAGCGACGGCTGTGTTGAGGGCGCAGGTCTGCCCGAACGCGTGGAACAATGGCAGGCCGCCGAAAAGTACGTCGTCCGGCCCGACGTGGAGCAGCGTCTCGACCGTGGTGGCCGCGTTGGTCATCAGGTTGCGGTGGGTCAGTTCGGCGCCCTTCGGGGTCCCTGTTGTGCCCGAGGTGTAGAGGATCACGGCGGTGTCGTCCTCTGCCCGGTCGACGATCTCGGGCATCGGTTCGGTGGCCTGCACCAGGATGTCGAATGCCGCTGGGTCCGTGACCAGGCATTCGGCCCCGACCTCTGCGGCGGCCGTCGCGACCTCGTCCTCGAACAGCGGGAACGTCACCACGATGCGGGATCCGGAATCCCGGAGGGTGAATTCTATTTCACGGGCTTTCAACAGTGGGTTCATCGGTACCACTACGGCGCCTGCGCGGAGGATGCCGTAGTACGCGATGGGGAAGTAGGTGACGTTGGGCATGACCAACGCCACCCGATCGCCCGGCCGTATGCCCTTGGCCTGCAACAGGGTGGCGACCCGTGCGCTTGCATCGTTCAGTTGGGCATAGGTGAGGACGATCTCGTCCTGGCGAATGGCGATGCGGCCGCCATCGGCCCAGGCGGATTCCGCCAGGAGTGAGGCGAGGTTGTTCATTCGGCTTCCCCTTCGATCGGAGCTGGTGGCGGTCACCATTGGCTGCGGGAGCCGCAGAGGCCCGCCGGGTTCTGCGTCGCGATCACGTCGCGGGGGGTGATCCCGCCGCGGCCGGGACGGTCGCCGGCGCTGTGCAGATCCCCCCAGAAGTCCGGCGGCAGGTCGCGTCCCTGCCGCAGGGCCAGCCACAGCCGCAGCACGTGGCGCTTCGGCTCGGGCTCTGCGAAGTCCTCGTACTCCGTGCGGGAATGAAGAACCGCGTGGTTGTTGAGCAGCAGCAGGTCGCCGACCTCGAAGTCGACGTCCAGTCGGAATTCCCGGGACTCAGCCAGTTCGTCGATGAGGTCGAACAGCTCCATCTCCGCCGGCTCCAAGCGGGGAACGTCAGAAAAGCGCTGTGCGGACTCGAGGTAGCAGCGGTTGTATCGCATGCTGAGCTTCCCTCCGTACCAGGACGCCAACGGAACCGCGGAGTACGGGGGTTCACCGGGTGGTTGCTCCTCCCGACGGTCGAGGAAATGTGTGCGGTACAGGCGCTCGACCAGCTTCGGCCGCCGTGCCAGCACGGCGTTGTAGACAGCCGCCGAGCTGACGACGGCGGTGTGTGCGCCGGTGCGAGCCGCTCGCAGACACAGCAGCCCGAGGACATCGGAGCCGTCGGTGTGGAACGGCAGCCTCACTCTTGTCTGATAGCCGCGCGTCGCGGAGTCGGCCATGGTGCCGCCGGTGTCCCGGGCGTGACCGAGCACGTGGCCCGCAGCGTTCTGCGACACCGGGACGCCCAGGTGCTGGCCCAGTCCCCAGAAAATAGTGCTCGCCGCCGCCTGGCTGTACTGCTCGACCGGAATGCCTTTGACGAGTACAAAGCCCCGTCCGTTCTCCAGTACGTCGGCGAGTCGTGCCAGCTCGCCGGCCAGGGTCGGCAGCGGAAAGTCGCGGGCGGTCACCTTCAGGAGCGGAACACCGCGCTCACGCACCGCCTGCAGTGCCGCCTGGAGTTCGTCGGTCTGCGCCGGTGAGAGTCGCAGGACCCACTCGGTGGAGTTCGCCAGGTCCGGGCCCTTCCACACGGCCGGCCCTGCGCAGGGCCGGCGCAGCACGTTGATCACGCTCGTCATGGTGGCCTCACTCGGGTCGTGCATCCGTCCGGTCCACATCGCGTGCGGCTTTTCCCTGGCTGGGGGACCGGAAATTGCGTGCACGACCCTTCTCCTTTCCACGCGGAAGAATCCCGTGGATGTGAACCAGGCCATTCCGCCGGGGGGCATTGATGTGCATAGGATTCCGTGCCACTTTTTCAGGGGGCTGGTCAACGGTTGGAGTATTTGTCATGGTGTTCTCCGTGGGATTTCAGATCAGCCGGGACGCCGAATCCAGGAGGCAAGCTCCATCGCAGTGGTGCAACGCTAGGTCACGGCCTGGCGCATCGCTTTACTTGACGTGACATCTTACTTACCATTTGGGGACAGAGCCTTGGAGTACGCCCTTGAAGCCACTGGTCCGCAATGCGGCGCTGAACAGCTACGTCGAGCTCAGCCAGTCCCTCGGCATCGACCCGCGAGCGCTGATGAAGAGCGTGGGTCTGGACCCCGTAGGCCTCGCGGTCCAGGACAGATGGATCTCAGGCGCGGCTGTGACTCAGCTGCTTGAACTCTCGGCGGTGGCCTCGCACCGCGAGGACTTCGGACTGCTCCTCGCTGAGCGCCGCCGCTTCGCCAATCTCGGCCCCATCAGCTTGGTCATCCGCGAGGAGCCCGATGTCCGCAGCGCACTCGGACTACTTATGCGACATAACTACATGTACAACGAAATGCTCCGTAGTCGAGTCTCCGAGGCAAACGGCCTGACCACCCTCAAGGTGGGCCTGGAATTGGGTGAGGCAATGGAAGCCCGGCAGGCCACAGAGCTGGCCGTGGGCGCCTTCCATGGAGTTCTCCGCACTTTCCTCGGCGCTCGGTGGCAGTCGGTCACCGTGTGTTTCACGCACAGCGCTCCCAAAGATATCGGTACCCACCGGCACATCTTCGGTCCGGTAGTTGAATTCGATCGAGAATTCACCGGGATCGTTTTCTACACAAGCGACCTCGACACTCCCAATACGATGTCGGACCCGCTGCTCCGGAACTACGCGCGGCAGTATTTCGATTCCATCGCAGTCTCGCGGGACACGACCGTACTGGACCGTGTGCGCGAGTTGATCGAAGTCCTGCTGCCGAGCGGGCGCTGTTCCATCGAGCAGGTCGCATCCAGCCTCGGCGTCGACCGGAGGACCGTCCACCGGTACCTGGCGGGTTCGGGCGAGACGTTCTCCTCCCTCCTCAACGCCACGCGTACCGAGCTCGCGGAGCAGCTCGTGGCGAACCCGCGCCGTTCGTTGACGGAGGTCTCCGGGCTGCTGGGATTCTCCGGACCGAGCGGCTTCTCACGCTGGTTCCGTGAGCAGTTCGGCAGCAGCCCGAGGGAGTGGCGCGTGGGGAGGGCCAGGCAGCAGCACTCCGGCGAGGAGTGATCACCGGCGATCAAGACCGACCGGCACTTGGGGGGTGCGTGCCCCAGCCCCGTGACGCCGCCCCCCAATTGCCGGCCGGTCTGAGAGCCGGAAGGTCGGAGCGAACCGCTGCCTCGCCCTGGGCCTTTCTGGGCTGGGGCGACGCCGACAGGGGCAAAGCCTGTCCCCAAGTGATAAGTCAGTTGTCACCCAGGGGAAAGCGTGGCGCGTAACCGGCCGTTAACGTTGCATTACCTCAGGGGATGCCGACGGCCCCACAAGGACGAGCAGGAACCCTGCTGCAGCCGCGTGCTCCCTCCGGACTCGTTGATCGTATCTGAGCCGCCCGGTGGGGCCCGGGAACCCCGTCTGCGAGCTCACTCCGCCCCTCGCCAAGCCCTTCAGGCCTCGCATTGCGGGCAGCGATGCGCGCGGCGAGTGAAGACCCATCCGACATAAGGAGATGGACCGTGCACTTCCTCGACGACTCCCTGTATCCAGAGAACCAGGAGAAGTTGGTGATCCAGGCGGCCCCCTACGGGCCGGAGTGGCTGCCCGGTGACGCCGACGACCTTCCGCTCACCATGGATGAGCACGTGCAGGCGGCGGTCGACTGTTACAACGCCGGCGCCACGGTGCTGCACATTCACGTGCGCGAGCTGGACGGTCACGGCTCCAAGCGCATGTCCATGTTCAACGAGCTGATGGCCCGGCTGCGCGAAGCCGTGCCGGACATGGTCCTCCAGATCGGTGGGTCGATCTCCTTCGCCCCCGAGGGCGAGGGCTCCGATGCCAAGTGGCTGAGCTACGACACTCGTCACATGCTGGCAGAGATCACCCCCAGGCCGGACCAGGTGACGATCGCGATCAACACCAACCAGATGAACATCGTCGAGCTCTTCGACGACGAGGACATCGACGGCACCTCGATGGCCAAGCCGGCGTACTACCAGGCCTACCGGGACATGGTGGTCGAGGCAGGACCGGACTTCTACCTGGAGCACCTCAAGCGGCTCCGTGTCAACGACATCCAGCCGCACTTCCAACTCGCCAACATGGCACAGCTGGAGACCGTGGAGCGGCTTATCCGGAAGGGCATCTACAACGGGCCGCTGGTGCTCAACTACGTTGCCATCGGCGGAGGTTTCGCCGGCCGGCATCCGGCTGACCTGATCGAGTTCATCCGCCGCGTCCCGGACGGCGCCGTGCTCACCATCGAGGCCTCCATGCGCGCGGTGGCGCCGATGAACGCGATCGGCATCGCCCTGGGCACGCACGTGCGGGTGGGCAACGAGGACAACCTGTGGCGGCGCAAGGGCGAGCGGATGTCCTCCGTGAAGCAGGTCGAGCAGATGGTACAGGTCGCCAACGCGCTCGGCCGTGAGATCGCCACCGGGCAGGAAGCGAAGAAGATCTACAAGATCGGCGAGTGGTACTCGGACGCCGACGAGACCCTGGCCCAGCTCGGCATGGTGCCCAACCGCCGCCCCGGCCGGCGCGGCTTCATGCTGCGCGACGTCAAGAGCTGACCTACCCGCACCAGCGGCGGTCTCGGGGCCGATCCTGCATCCGTCCCAGCTGAGCCGGGTCGGCCCGCGACCGCCGTACCCACACACGAGCAAACGGAGCAACTTGTGGCACACGCCATTCGCTTCCATGAGACCGGCGGCCCCGACGTCATGCGGTGGGAGAAGGTCACCGTCGGCGACCCGGGCCCGGGCGAAGTACGGATCCGGCACGTCGCCGTCGGACTCAACTTCGCAGACACCTATTTCCGCTCCGGTCTGTACCCGGCTCCGCTGCCTGCGGGGCTCGGTGTGGAGGCCTCAGGTGTGATCGAGGCCGTGGGCGAAGCCGTCACCCATGTCGCAGAGGGCGATCGGGTGACCTACACCGGCAGCCCGCTGGGGGCCTACAGCACGGAGCGGGTCATGCCCGCGGATTCGCTGATCAAGTTGCCGGAGGAGATCAGCTGCGAGACCGCCGCTGCGATGACCATGCGGGGCCTCACCTCGGCCTATCTGCTGCGCCGGATCCACCCGCTGAAGTCCGGCGATACCGTATTGCTCCACGCGGCGGCGGGCGGCGTGGGCCTGATCTTCTCCCAGTGGGCCAAGCTGCTCGGAATCACTGTGATCGGCACAGTCTCCAGCGAGGAGAAGGCCGAGATCGCCCGCGCACACGGCTGCGAACACATCATCTACTACCGGCGCGAAGACGTGGCCGAGCGGGTGCGAGAGCTGACTGCAGGCGCCGGAGTTCCCGTCGTCTTCGACAGCATCGGCAAGGACACCGTCGCCGGATCCATGGCCTCGCTGCAGCGCCGCGGTCTGCTGGTGTGCTTCGGCACGGCCTCCGGTGTGCCGCCCCTCGACGCCATGCAGCTCGCCATCCACGGCTCGCTGTTCGTGACCCGGCCCGCGCTGGCCGACTACATCGCCGAAGCCGCCGAGCGGGACGCCCTGGCGGGCGAGCTGTTCGGGCATGTCGCGTCCGGGCGTATCAAGATCCAGATCAATCAGCGCTACTCCCTCCAGGACGCGGTACAGGCACACCGCGATCTGGAAGCGGGACGGACCACTGGATCCTCCGTCTTCGTCCTCTGAACACTCCGTGCCACGCACCTTCAAACACGCCGTGCCCGGCACCTTCGAACACGCTGTGCCTCGCACATCACCCCAGGAGTGAGCACATGCCCCAGACAGTCCACCCGAGGGAAGCCACGCCCGCCTTGGTGCGCTCGGGCGTTCTCCGCACATCGATCGAGGTTGAGCCGCTGACCTGCACCATCGGCGCCGAGGTCTTCGGAGCGAACCTCGGCGAAGCCTCGCGCGACGACGACCTGTTCGCCGAGATCAAGCAGCTGCTGCTGAAGTACAAGGTCCTTTTCCTGCGGGACCAGGATATTACGCGCGCCGAGCACGTCGCCCTCGCCTCGCGCTTCGGCCCGCTGGAGGACCACCCTGTGGTCGGCAGCGATCCGGACCACCCGGGGCTGGTCCGCATTTACAAGGACCTGGACAGCAAGCCCGAGCACTACGAGAACGCGCTCCACTGCGACGGGACCTGGCGCGAGTGCCCGCCCATGGGGGCCGTGCTGCGCTGCGTGGAAACGCCTGAGGTCGGCGGAGACACGGTCTGGGTCAACATGGCCGAGGCCTACCGCAGGCTGCCGGAGCACATCAAGACGCAGATCGCGGGTCTGCGCGCGCGGCACAGCATCGAGGCGACCTTCGGCGCCGTCATGCCTAGGGAACAGCGCCACCAGCTGAAGGCCCGGTACCCGGACCCGGAGCACCCGGTGGTGCGCGCCCACCCGGAGACCGGCGAGCAGATCCTCTTCGTCAACGCTTTCACCACGCACTTCGTCAACTTCCATACGCCCGAGAACGTGCGCTTCGGCCAGGATCACGCGCCCGGGGCGAACAACCTCCTGAACTACCTGATCAGCCAGGCGGCCGTCCCCGAGTACCAGGTGCGCTGGCGCTGGCAGAAGAACAGCTTCGCCATCTGGGACAACCGCTCCACACAGCACTACGCCGTCCAGGACTACTGGCCCGCCGTCCGCAAGATGGAGCGCGCCGGAATCGTCGGCGACAGGCCCTTCTGAGCCCTGACCAGAGACGAGAAGGTGACGCCAATGGGAGTTCACACTGCCGGCACACTCATGCCGGGCACGTCTCACGCCACGCCGACTGTATCTCGCGGGTACGCCCGGCTGGTGTTCGCGCTGAGCTTTGGGCTCCTGCTGATCGACTACATGTCGCGGCAGGTCCTCAACGCGGTCTTTCCTCTACTGAAGGCGGAGTGGCAGCTTGACGATGCCCAGTTGGGTTCTCTCAGCGGCATCGTGGCCTTGATGGTGGGGGTGCTCACCTTCCCCCTTTCACTCCTGGCGGATCGCTGGGGCCGGGTCAAGAGCCTGGTCATCGCCGCGACAGTGTGGAGTCTGGCGACGCTGGGCTGCGCCGTTGCAGCGACCTACGGCCAGATGTTCCTGGGGCGGTTCATGCTCGGGGTCGGCGAGGCGGCCTACGGGAGTGTCGGCATCGCGGTGGTCCTCAGCGTCTTCCCCATCAGCCTGCGGGCCACGCTCTCCGGCGCGTTCATCGCGGGAGGCGCCTTCGGATCTGTGCTGGGCGTGTCGATCGGTGGCGTCGTCGCCCAGCAACTCGGCTGGCGATGGGCGTTCGGCGTCATGGGGATCGCCGGACTGGTCCTGGCCGCGATCTACGGCATTGTGGTCAAGGAAAAGAGGCTGGGTTCAGGTGCCGGCGGCAGCAGCGGCACATCCGGCGAACGGGTCCCGATCCGGACCTTGCTGCCGCGGCTGTTCTCCTCGGTCTCCGTGCTCTGCGCCTATATCGGTAGCGGGCTGCAGATGTTCATTGCGATGGCCCTGCTCGCCTGGATGCCCAGCTTCCTCAACCGTTATTACGCCATGCCTCCCGCGAAGGCCGGCGTAGTTGCCGGGGGCTTCGCATTGATCACAGGGATAGGCATGATCCTCTGCGGGATCGTCACCGACCGTCTCAGCCGGAGGATCGGCGCCCGGAAGTGGACCGTCGCGATCATCTGCAGTCTCGGGTCGCTCGTGCTGCTGACGGCCGGATTCCACCTGCCGGTCGGCCCGCCGCAGCTCTTGCTGATCGGTGCCGGGACCCTGCTGTCCAACGCCACGGCCGGCCCGGCGGCCGCCATGGTGGCGAATTTGACCCCTGCCGCCGTCGCGGCGACGGCCATGGCCACGCTCACCCTGGCCAACAGCCTGCTCGGGCTTGCCCCGGGGCCCGCGGTGACGGGCATGCTCGCGGACCGCATGGGCCTGCTCGGCGCACTGCAGCTGGTCCCACTTGTCGCGGCCCTGAGCGGCGCGGCCTTCGTCATCGGCAAGCTCCACTACGAGAACGATCTACGCCGCCTGGGCCTGATTCCCGACGTGACCCTCACGAATCCGGAGCTGACGTCATGAGTCCCACCGCTTCGCCGACGGTCGTCATCGTCCCCGGACTGCGCGATCACGTGCCGGAACACTGGCAGACCATCCTCACCAACAAGATCGCCAACGCCCGTACCGTTCCGCCGTTGACGAACGGCAGGTTGAGCTGCGGCGCGCAAGTCGCCGCCCTGAACGAAGTGCTGTCGGACATCTCCGGGCCAGTCGTCGTGGTCGCCCACAGCGCCGGAGTGATGACCACCGCGCACTGGGCGCAACGACACCGGCGTCCGATCAAGGGCGCGCTGCTGGCGACGCCGCCGGACTTCGGCACGCCGCTGCCCGAGGGCTACCCCACCCTGGAGGCCCTGCGCGAAAACGGCTGGTTGCCTACGCCGCGGACAACCCTGCCCTTCCCCAGCATCGTCGCGGCGAGCACGGACGACCCCCTGGCCGATTTCAATCGCGTCGCCGATCTCGCCCGGGCATGGGGGAGCCGTCTCGTGGATCTCGGCCCGGTCGGACACCTCAACCCTGCATCCGGCTACGGCGAATGGCCTCGGGCGGAAGAGTTCATCCGCGAGCTCAGCTGAGTTCTGTCCGACGTGTCCGTCTGACGCCCGGCTGCGCTCTCCTCGCACTCCCTCCTGCCCGCTCTTGGGCGGGAGGAGCTGTGCGCCCACCGAGCGCGAACCCTCGGACGAGAGAGCTGGTGGTGACGGCGCCGCTGCCCTCGATGCCCTTGCACCTCGTCAACGACCCTGAGAACGAGCGCTACCTGGGGAGTTACTTCGACGTCTATCCCGGAGTGTGGCGGCACGGTGACTGGGTCACGGTCGACTCCGACCTGTCAGTCGTGGTGGCGGGGCGCTCGGACTCGGCACTCAACCGCATGGGCGTGCGGATGGGATCCGCCGACATTTACGCCGTCGTAGAGCAACTCCCGCACATTTCCGACAGTCTCGTCATCGGCGCCGAACTGCCGGACGGCCGGTACTTCATGCCGTTGTTCGTTGTCCCCGCCGAAGGCACAACCTTCGAGGACACACTCCGGAACAGCATCGCCACGTCGATCAAGCAGAAGCTTTCGCCTCGTCACGTGCCGGACGTCATCGTTCCGATAGCGGCCGTGCCGCGCACCCTGACTGGCAAAAAGCTCGAAGTTCCTGTCAAACGCATCATCCAGGGAGCTGCCGTCGCCGATGTGAGCGCGGAGGGGGCCGTCACCCATCCTGAAATGCTGGCCTGGTTCGCAGATTTCGCTACCAGGCTTTCAGCTGGAGACTGACCCGTCGCCAGGTCTGCCCCCGACCGAGCCCCTGCGTCCGCCGACAGCAGCGTACCGTCCAGAACCACGAACGCTTTCAAGCGGATGGTCTTCATCGCCTCGGCCAGCGACGGAGCAGGGGACGCGAGGACATCGATGGCCTCGCGTATGTAGCGGTAGACGGTCGCGATGCCGATGCGGAACCCGGCGGCGAGCTGTGCGTAAGTGTCCCCGCATCGCAGATGGGCGAACAGGGCCTGACGGCCCGCCGGAAGCCGCCGTCGGCGTGTCCCGATCTCCTTGCGCCGGGCGCGTAGTCGCCCGCTCAGACAGCGCAGGATGCGGCTGGACAGATCGGTCGAATGGGGTCTCCCCTGCACGAACGGAGCTGAGAGCTTGGGAAAGGGTAGTCAAGCACGCGAAACTCCTGGTTGGCACGGGTCGACCTCGTTGCTGTGCCAGTCGGGCCGCAGCTCGCGCAGGGCGTCGTAGAAGCGGACGCAGTTCTCCCGGGCCGCGCACAAGACCATCGCCTTGCCAGCCGCGCCGCCCGTCTCGGAGACGCCGACGATCGGCTGCATCCGCTCGCGCTGCCCTTCCCAGTGCTCTACCAGGTCTGGGACAGCCCTTAGCTGGGCGAAGAAGGAACGCAGGGGTCCGCGGCGTCGTCGCCTGTGCAGTTCGATCTTGCATTTTTTCGTGGAGTACCACTGCTTGAACTGATCGGACGGCCGGTCGTTGAGACGTAGTGCCGCTCCAGTACCAGCGGCAGGGCGCCGGGCAGACTGACGTCCGTGGCGGACATGAACATCTCGCCGGTTGCAACGTCGACCGGCTCGCCCTCTCCGCACTTCTCCTTGGTGCACTTGTCGTGCTTGTTCGGCTCGCCGTCGGCACGCTCAGCGGCGCTGCCGTCGCGACGCAGCGCCCGCTCGCGTCTCGCCAGCCGCTGAGCGGCAGTCTTGGCGGTCGAGGCGCCCTTCCGCAGGGCGCCCCCGGGCGTGTTTCGACTCGCTGCTCAGATGTGCGCCGAGAAGGGCACCTGCCGGGCATCTGCCCTGGTCAGGCGCCCCTTTTCTGCGTCTAGAAGAAGCCGAGCTTCTTCGGCGAGTACGACACGAGTAGGTTTTTCGTCTGCTGATAGTGCTCCAGCATCATCTTGTGGTTCTCGCGGCCGATACCCGACTGCTTGTATCCGCCGAAGGCGGCATGGGCCGGGTACGCGTGGTAGCAGTTCGTCCAGACCCTGCCCGCCTGGATGGCACGGCCCGCCCGGTACGCGGTGTTGATGTCGCGGGTCCATACGCCCGCCCCGAGGCCGTACAGCGTGTCGTTCGCCGTTCCGATCGCGTCGTCGAAGTCCGAGAAGGACGTGACCGCCGCTACCGGGCCGAAGATCTCCTCCTGGAAGACCCGCATCCGGTTGTCGCCCTCGAAGATGGTCGGCTGGACGTAGTAGCCACCCGCCAGCTCCCCGTCGTACTCGATCCTCTGACCACCCGTGAGGACCTTCGCACCCTCCTGCTGGCCGATGTCCAGGTACGAAAGAATCTTCTGCAGCTGGTCGTTGGAGGCCTGGGCGCCGATCATCGTGTCCGTGTCCAACGGGTGTCCCGGCACGATCTGTTCGGTGCGGGCGATGCCCGCCTCCAGAAATTCGCTGTAGTGCCCGCGCTGGATCAGTGCGCGCGACGGGCAGGTGCAGACCTCGCCCTGGTTGAGGGCGAACATGGTGAAGCCTTCGAGGGCCTTGTCGCGGAAGTCGTCGTCCGCGTTCCACACGTCGTCGAAGAAGATGTTCGGCGACTTGCCGCCCAGTTCGAGCGTCACCGGCTTGATGTTCTCGGAGGCGTACTGCATGATCAGCCGCCCCGTGGTGGTCTCACCGGTGAAGGCGATCTTCGCGACGCGCGGGCTGGAAGCGAGGGGTTTGCCGGCCTCCGCGCCGAAGCCGTTGACGATGTTGACGACGCCGGGCGGAAGGAGGTCGGCCACCAGCTTCAGCCATACGTGGATGGAGGCCGGGGTCTGTTCGGCGGGTTTGAGGACCACCGCGTTGCCCGCCGCGAGCGCCGGGGCCAACTTCCAGGTCGCCATCAGGATGGGGAAGTTCCACGGGATGATCTGCGCGACGACACCCA
>NZ_JBEOVN010000165.1:0-17156 GCF_040295565.1 Streptomyces sp. NPDC002785
CCTGCGGTGCTCTCCGCTTCGCTTCGAGTGGGTGTGGGGGTGCGTGTCCGGGGGCGGGTGACCGGTCGACCGGTCGAGGCGCTTCGTCGTTTTGGGCCTCGTGCGTGAGCGGACGGTCCGGCAGTAGCCGCCACGGAGGCGGCCTCGGGGGCGCGAGGCGGCAGGCTGGGCTGCTGCGAGATCCGGATGAGCTCACGCCGTCCGTTGTCCCTGTGCCCACGCTCCAGAAGCTTCGCTTGGAGAGCGTCCCACCGCACCGCCCAGCCGTCAGCACGGCATGACGGCGATGACAAAGCGACCCCGGCCGGTCATCGAACGCTCCGGTCGATCGCCCCGACGTCGAGCAGCGCGAGGCCCACCGGAGTGAGGCTGTGATGCACGCAGTTGCGCAGGCGGTTGCTGGAGATCAGGCCGGCGCTCCGCAGGACGGCCGCATGCTCGCTGGCGGAGGAGAGGGAGACTCCGGCGCGCCGGGCCAGTTCGCTTGTGGTGCATTCGCCGCCGAGGGACTCCAGGACAGCGGCCCTGGTGTGTCCCAGGAGCCGCGCGAGGCGCGGGCCCGCCGCGGCGGGCGGCGGTGTCGGGCCGGGCCCCACGGAGCGTGCTGGATAGACGAGGGTCGGCGGCAGGGACGGGTCGGCCAGTGCGACCGGCGTTCGGTGGCAGAAGTACGACGGAATCAGGAGCAGCCCCCTGCCCTCCAGATGCATGTCCATGTCGACCGGATAGTCGGATTCCAGGACGGGTGGGCGCCAGCACAGACCGCGCCCGAAAGTGCGCAGCATCGCGTCGGTGCCGCCATGCCACTGGGTCCGCGCTCGCCAGGTGCGGTCGGCCTCGATTCGCGCACGGATGCGTTGCCACGACCTGCCGAAGGCGTGGTGCTGATAGTCGCGCAGTGCTTCCCCGAGGCGGCGGAGCACGGGCGACGTGCCCTCCGCAACCGACCGGGCCCAAGGATGGAGCGGCTGGTCTCCCGCCAACCGGGCGATCTGGCCGGATAATTGGGCTCGCGAAGTCGACAGCAGCGCGTCGAGTCCCGCCTCGAACCCTTCAGCGCTCTCGGCAGGGGTGAGGAAGTCCGGGAAGTAACCACGGGCGGGAACCAGAGGCAACAGCAGGCGCAGCGAGGCCCGTCCGTTTCTGATGACGCGTTTCTGCCAGCGGATCACGGCGGGGTTCGACTGCCGTTCCTGCAGTTGGTGCAGGCTCAGTACGGATTCCCAGAGCGGATCAGGGTTGTCAGCGACACGTGTACGGACCAGGTCTCCGGCCGTGAAGTGGATGCGCAGCATATGTCCCCCATGTGCGAAGCGCGTTCACCGCTCCCCGGAGCGGCGCCGCGGCGCCGTCGTGGAAGCTGCGTTCTGTCGACGTTGGTGCTGTGACCTTGCGACGACGCCGGGTTCGAAGGCAAGAAGAATCGGGGAGATGGGACAACGGGATGCCTGAAGGGGCCTCAGCTGCCAAGTTCCGCCCCAGTGGGACGGCGCGGGGCGCGCGTCCCACGTCCGAATGGGGGAATCAGGGCAATGGGAGGGCGATGTCGTCCGATAGGGGAACGCCGGAACCGTCGGAACTGGCCGAACTGCTGGAGGGACTGAAGCAGCGCAGCGGGCGCAGCTATACAGCCCTGGCCCACCGCACGGGTCTCAGCCGGTCCACGCTCCACCGCTACTGCCAGGGCACGACCGTCCCCGGCAGCTTCGGCGCGGTCGAACGGGTGGCGCGTGTCTGCGGGGCGAGCCCGGCTGAGCTGGACCGGCTGTACCGGGTCTGGTCGCGGACGACCGCCGAGGAGGATCCGGACGACGACAAGGAAGGCCCGGACGACGTAACGGACAAGGAGTCCGTGACGGTCGTGGCAGCGGGGCGGCGCGAGTCCGGCGCGAGTGGGACCGGGGCCGGCGCGGGCATACGGAAGGCCTGGCCGCCACTGCGCCGCGTGCCCTCTTCGTTGCGCGCGGTGGCACTGCTGTTCGTCCTCGTTGTCGCCTCGGTCGCGAGCGTGTCGTTGCGCAGCGACAGCGGGGACAGCGGCGGCGGGAGGAATTCGGGTTCGGACACCGGACGCGGGAGTGGCGCCTTTGCCGGTCAGCAGTTCCATGGGCCGCTCTGGTCCGTCACGCCGCGTCGGGTACCGCCGGAATTCTTCGGGCTGACGATGAACACTGATTCGGGAGAGATGCCCGCGTTCCGCACCGGTGCCGTGCGGCTGTGGGAAAGCGGGACCCGCTGGGGCACCATCGAACCTCGGCGCCACCACTACGACTGGTCGGTCCTGGAGCGGTCGGTCAGGTCTGCCGAACGGCACCGGTTGCCGGTCCTGTTCACCCTCTCCGGCACGCCGCTGTGGGCGGCTCCGGACGGACGTAAGTCCGCCTATGGCGATTCACTCGCCTCGCCCCCGGCCGACCTGGCGGACTGGGACCGCTTCGTGAAGGAGGTCGCCACGCGCTACCGCGGCCGCATCGAGTCGTACGAGCTCTGGGACTATCCCAGCCACCCGCTGCACTACGCCGGGAGCATCGCTGTTCTCGCGGAGATGGTCGAGCGGGCGGCCGCGATCATCCATCGCGCCGACCCCGGGGCGTTGGTGGCCTGCCCGTCCTTCGGGGAACTGTGGGAGGAGCGCGGCCGGGAGCTGTTACGGCAGTTCGCGCGCTCCGGCGCGTACGAGAGCTGCGACGCCGCGGCGCTGAAGATGCCGCCGCACAGGGCCGACTCGCCGCCGGAGGAGACCATTGCTCTCGCGCGGAATGTGCACGACGTCTTGTTCAAGGAGGGCTTGAGGGAAATCCAGGTGTGGAACACCGGACCCGACAGAAGCGTCGCTGTCACTCCGCCGCTGGACGCCCGCCGAGCCCGCGACTACGCGGTGCGCTTCTATCTGGCGGGACTCTACAGCTGGCATTACGGAATCCGGCGGATGTACTTCTACAGCTGGGGGAGCACCGGCGTGCCGCTCGTGGTGCAGCCTGTTGGCGGGCGGCCCACGGAAGCCGGGCTGCGTATGGGACGGCTGCGGCAGTGGTTGGACGGCGCCCGGATCGCCGCATGCGGACAGGGCGCGCAAATGGGCCTGCCGGAAGGCGCGTACACCTGCCGCTTCGAGCGGGGCGGCAAGCCGTTCTTCGTGCGCTGGACCACGAAGGGGCGCGCGGACGTGCCCGCGAACGAGGGTGAGTACCGCCTGCGTCACATGGACGGCCGGACGGTTCCTCTCCGGGCCGGTGACCGGATCAGCTTCGGTGAGGAGCCGGTGCTGATCGAATAGCGCGCGGCGTGAGAACTGACGGGTCAGCCGGTCCGGAACATACGAGTCTCCCATCGGAGCCCTCTGCGAAGGGGGTTCCGATGGGAGAGGCCGGCCGCGCCTCAACGCAGCCGAGAGAGGCTCAATCGCCTCACTTTGCACAGCCCTTGAGCTGTGTGACGTACGTGGATGAGGACCGTACCCACGCGCCCTTGCCGTCCGCACCGCCGCCGCCGTCCAGACGGCGGTAGAGCTTTCCGTCGGGCTTACGGGTGTGGTTGCAGCCCAGCATGACCGTCTTGCCCTTCCCCAGCTCGCCGTAGGACTTGTACTTGGTGCCGGCCCAGGCACGCTTGTTTACGGGCTTGACCACCTTGAACGGTGCCCACTTGGTCGGCTTGGGGGCCGAGCAGGAGTGGGAGACCTGGTTCGTCCAGGTGTGGCCGGAGCCCTTGTATGTCTTCGGGTAGAGGCTGGCGGTGCTCCGGTGCGCCCCGCCGTCCGCCCCTCCCCAACGGTCCGCGTTCTTCTTGCCCTTGGCGACCTCGAAGTGCAGGTGGGGGTGGCCGTTGGCGGTGGGGCCGTCCTTGCCGAGGGTGCCGATCTTCGTGGTGCGCTTGACCTTGTCGCCCTTGCTGACGCTGCGCGACTTCAGATGGAGATAGGTGGTGTAGTAGCCGCCCTCGTGCTTGATCTGGATGGTGTTGCCCGAACCCTGGGCGAAGCGGGTGGAGAAGACGACCACGCCGGCGGCTGCGGCCTGCACCGTCTTGCCTTCCGCCTTCGCGTTTCCTTTGTCGATGTCGAGGGCGGGGGAGTGGGAGGCGCCGCCGGAAGACACTCGCCACTTCGTCCCGCAGGGGAACGGCAGGAAGAGCCGGGGCTTGGCGGCTGCGGCGGACCGGCCGGTCTGAGCGCTCTGCGCGGCGATCTGGGTGCCTGTGGTGGAGGGGGTGTTGCTTCCAGCCACGGCGGTGCTGGTGCCCAGAGTTCCCCCTGCCAGGGCGAGGGCGGTAACGCCGATGGACAGGCGTGTGCGGTTGTTCATCGTGAGTTGTCCCCGTCAGTACGCCCTGTGAGCGGTGGGCGCGATCCCGACGCCGTTGTGTATGCGGCGCAAGCAAGACGCTAGAGACCCTCAGAGCGTGGCAGAAGGTGTTTCGGGCGTGGCCGAAGCGGCCTCCTCAGCGGGCTCAGGTATGCCTGTACCCTCCGTCCGGCCCTGCTCAGGCCGCCTCTCAGCCGCTCGACTTCCCCTCCCGGCCACCGCCCCGGCCGAACCGGGGTGGTGGTGAACTCGCTTTTCGGGCAGTGAGGCGGAGACATGCCCGTAGGTTTTGTCGTATATGGCGACTCGTCCGGCGCCCGCCGGGCGCTGGAGCGCACCGTGGATCTCGCCCGCAAGGACGAGGCCGAAGATGAAAGCGTTTATCCGGGTATCCAGCCACCCCGAAAGGCCTCCGCGCGTGAGCGATGGGTGTGCGATGCGTGAGCGGACGGCGCAGCACACTCCGCCCCGGCCGGGACTCGGCGTCAAAGGGCGGGTGTCTGACCAGGTGCGATTGGGCCAGTGAAGACCAATCGGAAGGCCCCGGCAGCATCCTGCCGGGACTTTAATCCGTTGGTTGTGGGTTCGAGTCCCACACGGCCTACGTCTCAGCCCCGGGTCAGAGCACATCTGACCCGGGGTTGATTTCGTATCCGGAGCCCTGAAGATCATTAGATCAGCCGGTGCTCAGCCGAAGCACAAACGATCAAGACATGCCGGAGCCCCGGCCGCGAGTGCGACCGGGGGCTCCAGTAGTCCAATCACGTCACACGGCGGGCTGCCCGCTGCGGGGGGTGCTGTAAAGAGGCTCGGCGGGTGTTGGCGCCATCCCATGACGGTTCATCGGATGCGTGCCACCCTCATCGTTTCGCGCGGTGGTGATCCGCACCCGCCGGGGCACCGGCCAGTCGCGCATCCCATGCCGCCTCGTGCTCAGCGGGAGTCATGACTGGTGCGGCACGGACTCGGCGGGCCATGAGACACCGGGGCGGTCCCACGACAGACGAGTGAACCAGTCGTAGTGGTTGCCCTATGGCCGGGCTCCAGGGTGCAGCGCGCGTAGGTTTCGGGTTCCATGTCCCAGCAGCAGTGGGTGATGAGGCGGGTTGACTCGGTCTTCACCGTCGGGCCTCCCGCCACGCGCGGCCGAGCCGCACGGTGGTGGGGCACGGGGCCCCGGCGCGGCAGGTGGCGCAGGTCGTGGTGTGGCCGAGCCAGGTGCGGTACGCGGCATCCGGCGCCGGGGCCGGCTTCGTTGGGGCGGTCATGCGTGCTCCTTCTTGCACTGGTCGCACTCGCAGGCCGGGAACGCCATGCGCGGTTCCACGGTCTTGAGCGGGGTGACCTCGGCCTCGGGCCGCACGACGCGCGTCCTTCCGTAGCGGTCCACCTCGTACACCTTGATCGTCATCGCCATATCGGCTCCAGGTCAGTGGCTGGTGAAGACATGGTGAGCCCACGGAAAGACCCCGACTATCACGGGATGGTGATAGTCGGGGCCAAGGGCGTACGGAGTGTCAGACTCGCAGCCAGGAGCCATACGACAGGAACGAGTCGGGCAGCTGACGCTTCGCCGCCTCCAGCCCGTCATACGTCTCCCGAACCGTCTGGTGATACCTCGCTTGCTGTGGAGCCGCCTTACGCGCGCGCAGGAGATTCGCGAACGCGTCGTCGAGACTTCCATCCCACATCTGCGCACGGGCCAGCTCGGCAAAGTGGTGCGACCGGCGAGAAGCTGGCCACTCCTTCGGGATGGTGATTGTCCGGCCTACCTGCGCGGCCTGGCCGTACTCGTCCAGCTCGGCCAGCACGCTGACCCGGTGCGCGCTGACATTCGTCGGGCCGAAACTGAGCCAGTGAACCTCGGATGCGTCGCCGGTCTGCTTGGCAATGCGAGCGGCCTCCGTCAGGTGCCCGGTTGCCTTGTCGTTATCGTGCGCCCGACCCGCCATGACCGCGGCGCCGAGGTGGAGTTGCCCAGTGAGCACGTCGCGGTTCCGCCCCGCGTCGGCCTGGTCCAGGATGCCGAGGCCCATGCTGATGAGCCGGTCCCCGGTCCGGTACTGGCCGGCCCGCAGGTACGTGAGAGCGCGCATGTACCGGTACATGCCGCCCACGACAGCATCGGAGCCGCGTTCGGCCGCCCACTCCATGCGGGACAGGGCGATCGTCGCGAGGTCCGGATACCCCAACTTCGAGGCGACGTCGTACGAGGTCCGGTAGTACGAGGCGAGCAGCAGCCAGCTCTTGGATGAGGATGCGCCGTGGGCCGCAGTGGTGGCCTCCACAATCAGGCCCGGAAGCTGACCCGCGGTGCGCTTGATCTCACCCGCCCGCACCGCGACGAGCAGCGCTTCTGCGTCACCGTGGAGCAGTTGGTGGGGACGCGGGGCGATGTCGGGATCGGCGCCAAGGTCGTAGACGTCGAGTGCTTCCCGGATGGGCTGGATCAGTACGTCCAGTTGGTCCGCGCGCAGCTCTGTGACGTACGGCTGACCGGTCACCGTGGCAACCTCGACCCGCATCGCGCGGGCCACGCTCGCGATCAGGTGCGGGGATGCCGGGATGACACCCTGCTCGGTCTTCGTGAGAGTGGAGTATGGGACCTGCGACAGATCCGACAGGGCCCTTTGAGTGAGGTGGCGTTCAAGGCGCAGCCTCTTGATGCGTGCGCCGGTGTGGTCATGCGGAAAAGAGCGCATACTTGCTCCAGTTCTGACTCGACACCAGAACGGTACCCGCCGTCGGCTCGGTGAGTGCCTCCGAAGGCCCCATCGCCCCGTGCTGGTGGGGTCTTCGTGTATGCCCGGACGCACGAAACCGCCCCTCCCGTCGAAGCGGAAGGGGGCGAAACCCCGCGCACGCGGGGAGCAGAAGTTCGCCGACAAGATCGACGCCGTCGAGCGGGGGCCATCCCCGCGCACGCGGGGAGCAGCCTGATTGACCTGCGGTGATACCGGCTACATGCTCTGAAACTCATGACTTTCGCCGATTCAGACATTACCGGACAGCAGTCAGGAGCGTCGGCGGTCCGGAGGAAGCCTAGCCACGGACGGGAGCCACGGGCCGCTCAAAGACCGAGCAACCGGTGTCCGTTGTGGTCGCCGATCTCAACCCGGTCCTGCGGGGCTGGGGCGCATGCTTCCGCAACGGGAACTCTGGGCAGAAGTTCAACGCGGTCGACGGCTACGTCCATGAACGGCTGGCGATCCTCTCCAGCCGGCAACACGGCCGAGCGGGCCGGAACTGGGCCACTCGCCATACCTACGAGTGGATCACACGGCTCGGGGTCTACCGCCTTACCGGAAACGTACGCAGGGCGGCGGCGCATGCCAGTTGCCAGTCGGTGAACGATGTCGGAAAGCCGCGTGCGGGAGAACTGCATGCACGGTTTGAAGCGGCGGGGACTGGTAACGGAGCGTCAGCCACGGTGCCAGTCCCTGACGCTACTCACTGCTTGAGGCTTGACATCAGGTCACGCATGTCGCTGATCATGGCCGATTGGTACGGGGACAGGTCAGGGACGTCCGGCCCATCACCGGCCTCGTCTTCGCTGTGGTCGTCTCTCTGGTACTGACTGAAGGCGGAGAGACTCAGCGAGAGGACCGCTCCGCCCTCCAGCACCCGCAGCTCCGAGTTACCGTCATCCCGGGTCAGCAGATACGCCCTGTCGCCAAGGTCCGGAACCGTCTCCAGCTTCGCTTCGGGATCAACGCCGAATTCAGTTACCCGTCGGCGCGCCTCGAATTCGGCGCCGGGGTCGGTCTTCTTGTGCAGTGCCACCGTGATTCCGACGGTGTATTCGATGGACCAGCCGTCCCCGGGCCGCTCCGCCCCGGCCCGAGACCGAAGAGGAATGAAGCACTGGACCTGGTCGAGGGCGGCATGGTTCAACAGCCCTGATTCGACCTTGGTGGTGGACTCTCTCGGTGCGATCGCCGCGCCGATCGACTTCAGCTGTAGAGAGGGGCAAGGGTCTTGGTCCAGCTGGTACCCATGCATGTCCGGCGTCCGGTCGCCTACTCCATACAGAAACAGCGCCGCCGCCCAGAGAGCCGACGCCATCACCACCCCGCCCAGCGCCCACAGCCACGGCCTTCGTGGTCGCCGTTCCCCAACGAACTCCCCGTCGAAGTCGCCCATCACCTCGCGGGCTTCAACCGCACCGAACTCCCCCGCCATCTCCGGCTCAGAAATCATCCTGCTCCCCCTCGGCCGAGTTTCGCCTTCGTCGTGATGATCGCAGCACTGACTCCGCCCCCGCAGAGACCGGCAGACGGATCCCGGCCACGGTGAACCCATGTGGTCACAGCACTGGTCACGTCGAGCAGGCTGCATCACCGCCGTACATCCTTGCCGCCGCCACAAACTGCCGGCCCCGCTGCGCGCCCGGCTGCGTGGAGGACGACACCATCCCTGGCGCCTATGTCACCGAGGACCCCACCCAGGTCGCGCACGAGCCAAGAAGCGGTGCGACGCACGCGATGTGGTTACGACAGACCGTCAGGCCGCAGGCACGATGTTCTGGTTGGCGTGGAAGAGGTTGTGCGGATCGTAGGCGCGCTTGATGGCCGCGAGGCGGTCGTAGTGGTCGCGGTAGGTGGCGCGTACCCGGTCCTGGGTCTCGCCCGCTCCGATGAAGTTCACGTACGTACCGCCCATGGAGTTCGGGTGCAGCTCCTCCCAGTAGTCGACACACCACTGCCTGAGCCTTTCGGCGTTGTCCGGGTCGGGGTCGATGCCCGCGATGACGCCGGACCAGACCGCGTCCCGGTAGGCCCAGGCGGTGTCGTCCGGGCCCAGTTGGTGGGCGGCGCCGTCGACCGGGTACAGGTGCATCGTCGACAGATCGGTGGGCAGGTTCTCGGTGTACTTGGCGTGGACGGCGATGGCGTCGTCGGTGATCCGGTCGAAGAAGTTGCCGCGCCAGTACCACTGCAGGCCGGCGGGGAGCAGCTCGTCGAACATGGACTGCAGGGCGGTGTAGGGCATCGGCGTCGTGAAGTGGAAGGCGGGCGGGCCGGGGTCGTTCACGGGTTTCAGGGTGGCTTCGAGGAGGCCGGGGTCGCCGGTCCAGCACCACACGACACCGCACATCTTCTGACCGTGGATCTCCTCCGGGAACGGGGGACCGGGCGGCACGGTCAGCGCGGCGAAGAAGCCGCTCAGGTCCTCAGTGGCGTTCGGCAGGAAGTCGCGGTACCAGCGGAGTATGTCGGGGGTCCGGTCGACCGGCCAGAGGGTGATGGCGACGCCCACGGTGTCCACGGGGTGCATCCGGAAGGTGAAGGAGGTGACGATGCCGAAGTTCCCGCCCCCGCCGCGCAGCGCCCAGAACAGGTCGGGGTGGGTGGTGCCGCTCGCCGTCACCGAAGTGCCGTCCGCCAGGACCACGTCCGCGGCCAGCAGGTTGTCGGCCGTCAGGCCGTATCGGCGGGTGAGGTGGCCGTGGCCGCCGCCCAGGGTGAGGCCGCCGACGCCGGTGGTCGACTGGATTCCGGCGGGGGTGGCCAGTTGGAAGGCGTGCGCGGCGTGGTCGAGGTCGCCCAGCGTGGCGCCGCCGCCGACCGTGGCCGTTCGCGCGGCGGGGTTGATGTGCGCCCAGCGCATGGGTGACAGATCGATGGTGACGCCGTCGTCCACCAGGCACAGGCCGGCACCGCTGTGTCCGCCGCCGCGGACCGCGAGCACGAGCCCCTCGTCCCGGACGAAATCGACCGCGGCCATGACATCCGCCGCGTCGCTGCACCGCACCATGGCCGACGGACGCTTGTCGATCATGGCGTTGTAGATCGTGCGGGCGGTCCGGTACTCCGGGTCCTGTGGACCGATGACGTGACCGCGCAGCGCACTGCGCATCGAGTCCAGGGTTTCGAGCGTGTTGCCGTTCATGGACCGCCATCTCCCTGCTCGCCGAGATGGGGACCGCACCCCGCCAGGCCTCCCCTGCCGGGCCGTCGGCGTGTGCAGATGTACGCCGACGCCGGTGCTGCGGCACCCCGAGAACCGCGGGCGGAATCGGCCACCGTGGGCTGATGTCTCAAGCCTCCCCGCGGTCCGGAAGCCGTGCCAGTTCGCCGGACCGTGGGGAGGGAGACATACGCGTCACGGCTGCGGGAGAGCGCCAGGACGAGGGGCCCGGCCGGTGCGCTCAGACGAGGAGTTTCGTCTTCGCCCGCTGGTACTCCTCGTCCGTGATGGCGCCCCTGTCCTTCAGCTCGGCGAGCTTCGCCAGGTCGTCGACGTGCCCGCCCTTCCTGGGGCCGTTCGCGCCGGAGGTGCCGGCGGCCTCCCGTACGTACGCCTTGAAGGCCGCATCACGTTCCTGCGCCTGCTTGATGTCCCGCTTCCCCATGGATTTGCCGCGCACGATGACGTACACCAGGACGCCGAGGTACGGCAGCAGCAGGGCCACGAGCAGCCAGCCGGCCTTGGCCCAGCCGCCGAGATCGTCGTCGCGGAAGATGTCCGAGATGACCCTGAAGAGCAGGAACAGCCACATGATCCAGACGAAGAACCAGAGCATGGTCCAGAAGAGGTTGAGCAGGGGGTAGTTGTCCACTGTCGGCTCCCCGGTCACCGCGAGTTCATCGCGTCGGCTGACTGAGATCGTGAATCAGTCATATCACCACATAATCACCCTCGCTCGTTGTCGTTCAGGCCTCCCCGCGGGGCGATCCTCCGAGGCGGGTGCGGAGTACCGTGGAGATGTCGAGGGAGGTTCGAGCCTCCAGGAGGCGGGGTCGCCTCGTGTTCATGAAGCGGCGTGACGGGCGGCGTGACAAGCGGTGTGACAAGCTGCTCGAGATGCGACGCGGAGAGCGGTGTGAGCGGCGATGTGAGCAGGCGCACGCAGGGACGCTCGCGGGGACGCATGCACACGGCAGATGAGTCCGCCCGGAGCCCGGTCGGGGCGATCGGCCGCGTCACCGTGCCGATTCCGCTCAATGGCCCGGGCGAAGTACTGGTGGCCGTACGGGGCGGGTCGGAGGCCTACACCGCATGGTCGGCCACGTCGATCGACAGGGACGTACGTGTCGTTGTCGTCGACTCGGTCTCGGCGCGCAGCGTGATCGTGGAACGCCTGCCGTCCTGAGCCGAAGCAAGGACATGCCCGTGCCGGGCAGTCACGTACGGCAGGAGGCTTCCGATGTTCTTCTGGCACGTTCCCGCCCCCAACGAGGCGATGCTCATATCCGGTTCCAAGGGGCAGACGCTGGACACCCAGTTCCGGATCGTCACCGGACACGGCAGTTTCGTGCTCCCGGTGAAGCAGAAGGCGCGCATGCTCTCCCTGGCGCTGCGAGAGGCGGAGATCACCGAGGACTGCGTGACGCAGCAGGGCATCCGCCTCAACGTCCGGGCCGTCGCCGTCTTCAAGGTCGGCGACGACGCCGTGTCCATCGCCAACGCGGCGCGCCGCTTCCTGACCGAGCAGGAGCAGATGGAGGAGCTCGTCGGCCGGATCTTCGCAGGCCACCTGCGTTCCATCGTCGGCGGACTGACAGTGGAGCAGATCATCCGGGAGCGCAACCGGGTCTCCCAGGAGGTCATCGCGGGCAGCCACGGCGAGATGGAGAAGCTCGGCATCGTGGTGGACGCCCTCCAGATCCAGGAGATCGACGACGCCACCGGCTACATCAAGAACCTCGCCGCTCCGCACGCCGCCGCGGTCGCCAGTCAGGCCCGGATCGCCGAGGCCAAGGCCGACCAGGAAGCCAGTCAGCGCGAGCAGCAGGCCGCCGCGCTCAAGGCGGAGTACGAACGTGACACCGCGATCAAGCGGGCCGGTTTCCTCGCGGAGACCGAGCAGTACAACGCCCGGGCCGCGCAGGCCGGGCCACTCGCGCAGGCCAGGGCCTCGCAGGAGGTCATCGAGGAGCAGACGGCGCTGGCCGAGCGGCAGGCGGCACTCGCGGCGCAACGGCTCGAAGCGGAGATCAGACGTCCGGCGGATGCCGAGGCATACCGTCAGCGCACCCTCGCGGAAGCGGCCCGTGACCGGGCGAAGTTCGAGGCCGACGGTGGCGCTTACACCGAGCGGACCCTCGCCCAGGCGCAGGCCGACGCCAACAGCGTGCGCGCCGCCTCGCTGCGCGACGGCAACCAGGAGCTCATCGCGGCCAACCGCATCGTGGAGAATCTGCCCGCCCTGGCCGACGCCGCCGCCCGCGGTATGTCGGGGGCCGATCTCACCGTTCTCAACGGCACCAATGGCGTCAATGAGATGGCGGCCGGTGTGGTCGGCCAGGGGCTGGCGATCCTCCACTCGCTGCAGCGCGACGCGAACCCGATGAAGCCCCCGGCGGTCAAAGGGAAGGCCACTGCCCGTATCTCCGAGACGAACTGAGGAGTGCGGGGGGCCGGGTGACTTCCGTACGCCTCCGGCCATGCCGGGCGCACACCGCGTCTTCGGCTTTCCAGGACAGATCGCCGGCGTCGAAGCAGTCGTCGAAGCAGAAGCGGACCGAAAGCAGCGGTCGTGATTCGCCGAGTGGTCATGAGTGCGCCGGACATGCCGTAGAGTTGTGTTCATCGACGCGGGGTGGAGCAGCTCGGTAGCTCGCTGGGCTCATAACCCAGAGGTCGCAGGTTCAAATCCTGTCCCCGCTACTGAAGAATCAGGCCCGGCACGCATGCAGCGTGCCGGGCCTGATTCATTTCCTCGTCACGCTCCGGGCCACGGGGTGGCCGGCCCGCGGGTGTGTGAGCTGTGCCACGTACGTACCCCCATTGGCTGATGAGGAGTCGCCGCACCGCTCCGCTCCGGCGAGCCTGGGGGTGGGGCGCGGTACCGTCCGCAGCCGCGTGCGTACCGGGCAGGAGACCACAGGTGTGGAAGCGGCTGAAGCGGCGCGGCAGACATACCGAGGGCGGCGACAGCCGTTCCATGCGGTTCGTCCGTATGCTGCCCGCCCTGATGATCCTCGGCGGGCTGGTGTTCGATCTCCTTACCCGGCCGATCTTCACCGCCATTCCGCTGTTCGTGGCGGCGCCGCTGATCGCCGCGCCGTTCTTCTCGCTGTCCAGGACCATCTGTATCGGCATTGCCTCGATGCTGGCTGTCACCGTGCTGCGGCTGTACAGCAACACGTTGCCGTTGGCCGTGCCGTTGATCGAGTTGCTCACCCTGGCCACCGTCTCGGTCCTCGCGGTCGTGATCAACGCGGTCGTACGGCGCGGCAATGAGCAGCTGGCCTCCGTGCGGGTCATCGCGGAGACCGCCATGCGGGCGGTGCTGCCGAAGCCGTCCGACCGGATCGGCGGGCTGCATGTGGCGGCGCGGTACGAGGCGGCGCAGGCGGACGAGTACGTCGGCGGTGACCTGTTCGCCGTGACGGACACCCCGCAGGGGGTGCGGCTGGTGGTCGGGGACGTACGGGGGAAGGGGCTCGGCGCCGTGGAGTCGGTGGCGGTGCTCATCGGGGCCTTCCGGGAAGCGGCCGAGCAGGAGCATTCGCTGGAGGGTGTGGCGCACCGGCTGGAGCGGGCGCTGGCGCGGGAGGGGGCGCGGGGCGGGCTGGACGCGGTGGAGGGCTTCACCACCGCCGTGCTGGCCGAGATCCCGCCCGGGGTGCCCCGGGTGCGGATCGTCAACCGCGGTCACCCCGAGCCGATCCTGCTGCACTCGGACGGGGCGCTGGAGGTTCTGGGGCCCTCGGTGCCCGCACTGCCGCTCGGGATGGACCTGGGAGCGTGGCCCGACCGGGCGGACGAATGGGATCTGCCGGCGGGGGCGACCCTGCTCCTCTACACCGACGGTCTCTCCGAGGCGCGGAACGCCGATGGGGTCTTCTACGATCCGGCGGCCCGGCTGCGCGGTCGGATCTTTCCGGGGCCGGAGGAGCTGCTGTCCGCGCTGACCGATGATGTACGGCTGTACACGGGCGGCGAGACGACCGACGACATGGCGCTGCTCGCGGTCGTACGTCCCGCGGAGGGACAGCCGGACCGGCGCAGGACCGTGAGGATTGTGGGCCTGGAAGAGGCGTGACGGGTGGGGCGGATGCTTCGTGCGGGTCGGGTGCTTCGCGCGGTCCTGGACACGACCTTGGTCGCGGGTTGCCACCGTCCGTAACCGAAAGGCGCCGCTCCGCATAACGTTTGACGCAACGTCAGAAACCGGGTATTGACTGAGGGGCGATCAACTCGTCCGATTCCGCCCGACTCTGTCACGTAAAGTCCAGGCCAAAGACCTGAACGATCAGTGGGAACAGCTTGGAATCGGGCCGGTGTGTCTATTAACGTTCGATAACGCAGCGCGGTCGTCCCAGTCGTCGTCAGTGGCGGCACCGTGCGCGAGCGCCGAATTCCGCAAGGGAACCGGGGAACCACCTACATGGGGTGAATCGGACGCCTGTGTCTCGTGAGAGGCAGAGGGGCCCGTAGGAGACCTTCCTGCTCCGAACCCGTCAGCTAACCCGGTAGGCGAGAAGGAAGGAAAGGAGTGCGCCCCCGTGGCGTCCAACAAGCCTGCCCCCGAGGCCCCCTCTCGGTTCAACCCCGAGTTCAGTTCCGACTTCGGCGCTGACTTCGGATCCGGTTTCGGCTCCGACCACGCAACCACCGGGACGGGAACGGTGTTCGGCGCCGATTACGGCACCGACCCGGCCGGCGACATCGCCGGTGAGCTCGGCAGCGAATTCCGCGCTGATCGTAACGATGGGCCCGACAGAAGCTGGGGCGAGTGGAACCCCACCGAGGAGTCCGTCCGCCCCGTACGCGGCAAGCACCGCGTCGCCAAGCAGCGCAACGGACTTGCCCGTAGCTCCACGGTGCTCGGAGTCGGCGTCATCGCGGCAGTCGGTGCGGGTGGCATGGCCTCCGCGCAGAGCAAGCCGCCGGTCTCCATCTCCCTTCCCGACTCCATCTCGGACAACCTCCCCGACGCCAAGTCCCTTCCCGGCGTGGGCTCCCTGTTCTCCGGTGAGTCCGAGGCCGACAAGTCCGAGGCCGCCGCCGCTGCCGCCCCGCTCACCACCGCCGGCCTCACCACCGCCGAGGCCGAGCAGGGTGCGACGGACGCGGGCGAGGCACTCCGCGCCCGCATCCTCCAGCAGGCCGAGCAGCAGCAGGACGCCGCCGACGCCGAGGCCAAGGCGGCCCAGGAGAAGGCGGCCGCGGAGGAGGCCGCCGCCGAGGCCAAGAAGCAGCAGGACGCGGCCGATGCCAAGGCCGCCGCCGAGAAGAAGAAGGCGGAGGAGAAAGCCAAGGCGAAGGCCGAGGCGCTGCGGCTCGCCAAGCTCGCCGCCAGCTACGCCATCCCGACCTCCTCGTACACGATCACCTCGACCTTCGGCCAAGCCGGAACGATGTGGTCCTCCGGCCACCACACCGGCCTCGACTTCGCGGCGCCGACCGGCACCCCGATCAAGGCCATACACGGCGGCACCATCAAGTCGGCGGGCTGGTCCGGTTCGTACGGCTACCGCACGGTGCTGGAGCTCGAGGACGGTACGGAGCTGTGGTTCTGCCACCAGTCCTCGATCGGCGTCGGCGTCGGCCAGAAGGTCGCCACCGGTGACACCATCGGCCGGGTCGGCGCGACCGGCAATGTCACGGGCCCGCACCTCCACCTGGAGGTCCACACCCCCGACGGTACGGGCATCGACCCGATGGCCTGGCTGCGCGCCAAGGGCCTCAACCCCTGATCCGCCGGCCGGCCGCCCGGCCCGCGTGATCCGAGCCGGTTCACCGGCCGTTGAACTCCGGCAGCCCTGACGCTCACCCCCCGACGTCAGGGCTGCCGGTCTGTCGGAATAGTGGCCCCGCCGGAATCCGTTGATCCGGATATGACTTCTCTTCGTAAGCTAGGCCCTTCCGACCTGCAGGTCTTCCCGCTCGCCCTCGGCGGCAACGTCTTCGGCTGGACCGCCGACGAGGGGCAGTCGTTCGCGGTGCTGGACGCTTATGCTGCGGCGGGCGGCAACTTCATCGACACCGCCGACGCCTACACCGCCTGGATCCCGGGCAACGAGGGCGGCGAGTCGGAGACCGCCATCGGCAAGTGGCTCGCGGCACGCGCCAACCGTTCCGACATCGTCGTCGCCACCAAGGTCGGTGCCCACCCCTCGTACAAGGGGCTCTCCGCCGCGAACATCAAGGCCGCGGCCGAGGAGTCGCTGCGCCGGCTCGGCACCGACCACATCGATCTGTACTACACGCACTTCGACGACGAGACGGTCCCGGTCGAGGAGATCATCACCGCCCTCGACCAGCTGGTGAGGGAGGGCAAGGTCCGGGAGATCGCCGCCTCCAACATCAGCCCCGAGCGGCTCCAGGCGTCACTGGACTTCTCGGAGCGCGAGGGGCTGGCGCGTTACGTCGCACTGCAGCCGCACTACAACCTGGTCTCCCGCGACACGTACGAGGGTGAGCTCCAGGACACGGCCGCCCGGGCCGGGCTCGCCGCCGTCCCGTACTTCGCTCTGGCCTCCGGCTTCCTCACCGGCAAGTACCGTCCAGGTGCGTCAGTGGAGAGCGCACGGGCCGAGAAGGCCGGTAAGTACCTGGAGTCGGAGCGGGGACAGAAGGTCCTGGCGGCGCTCGACAAGGTCGCCCAGGAGCATGACGCGGAGATCGCGACCGTCGCGCTCGCGTGGCTCGCATCCCGGCCGACCGTCGCCGCGCCGATCGCCTCGGCCCGTACGGTCGAGCAGCTGCCCGCGCTGATGGCCGTCGCCGGCCTCTCGCTGACCGAGCAAGAACTGGCTGACCTCACCGAGGCATCCGCCTGACGAGGACGACCGGGCCGCCCACGGATCGTGGCCGGCTGTTCACGCACGCCCCAGGACCGCCCGATGGAGCAGAACTACGCGGACAACCGGGTGATTCTCGCCGAGGAGACCGCCG
>NZ_JBEOVN010000166.1:0-17128 GCF_040295565.1 Streptomyces sp. NPDC002785
CAGGGCCGCCCTCGTCACTCCGGTGACGAGGGCGGCCCTGCCTCGTAGGGCCCGCCAATGCGGCGCAGTCGATTCGACCCTTCTGGCCGATTCGAGACCTTCGCCACACGACCGTCGCGACGACAGAGGCCGCCACGATGCCTGTATCTGGCAAGAAACCGCAGGTGAATGCGGGATCACCAGCTGTTCATCAAAGCCACGCGTCCCTTTGTTCTCACGCGGACGTGACAGGTCGCTGTGCAACCCTTCTTGGTGCTGCGACGTCGTACGAAGTGGAAACAAGTCGTCAAAGCCGACAAAACCAGTGCCCGAACACCGCTGCAGGGGTAGCCGGGAGACGCTGACGACCGAAGGAGAAGGATGACCGGGCAGAGTGGAGGCGGCGGCCGAATACGCCCGACCGGCAAACGCCGGAAGAGGCCTTCTGGCCGGCGCAGGGGGACGGTGATCGCCGCCTGGACCCTGGCAGGTGCCGTGGTCGTCGGCGGCGGCGGGCTCGGATACGCCTACTTCAAGCTCAACGGCAATCTCAAGGCCGTCGACATCAACGCGGCGCTCGGCAAGAACCGCCCCGACAACGTCGACAACGGCTCCGAGGACATCCTCGTACTCGGCTCGGACTCCCGCTCCGGCGCGAACTCCGAGTACGGCGCCGACGAAGGAACGGCCCGTTCCGATACCGCGATGGTCGTGCACATCAACAAGGGCCACAAGAGCGCCTCCGTCGTCTCCATCCCGCGCGACACCCTCATCAACCGCCCCGACTGCACCAGCGACACCACGGGGCAGCCCGTCGCGGGCGAGCAGCGCGCGATGTTCAACACGGCGTACGAGGTCGGCGGACCGGCCTGTGCGGTCAAGACCGTCGAGTCCATGTCCGGCATCCGCATGGACCACTACCTCGAAGTCGACTTCACCGGCTTCAAGAAGCTCATCGACGAGCTGGGCGGCGTGAAGATCACCACCACCAAGGCGATCCACGACTCCAAGAGCCATCTGAATCTCGAACCCGGCACCCACACCCTCGACGGCGAGCAGTCGCTGGGCCTCGTCCGCACCCGCAAGAGCGTCGGCGACGGCAGCGACCTCGGCCGCATCCAGCTCCAGCAGGCGTTCATCAAGGCGCTGATGGAACAGGCCAAGAGCATCGGAGTGTTCTCGAACCCGAAGACTCTCTTCGGCCTCGCGGACACAGCGACAAAGGCCGTCACCACCGACTCCGACCTGGGTTCGGTCGAGCAGCTCACCGGCTTCGCGAACGGCCTCAAGGGGCTCGGTTCGAAGAACGTCCACATGGTCACGCTGCCCGTGCAGTACGACCCGGCCGACCCGAACCGCGTCGTACCGCTGGAGGAGGCCGCCCAGCAGGTGTGGACGGCGCTCAAGCACGACAAGGCCATCCCGGCCTCCGCCACCGAGAACTCGGCTGGCGACAAGGGCGTCGCGGGCAGTGTTGTGCAGTGACCGGGCGGGCCGGGAATAGTTGCGGCCCGCCCCCGGTTTTGGGAGATACGGCCGGTCCTGGCAGACTGGTACGTCGGCCCCGGTTCACGGACGCGCAATCCGTGCGTACGACCCGGCGCCCTCCCGAACCTAGGAGAAACCCTTGAAGCGCGACATCCACCCCGAGTACGTCGAGACGCAGGTCAGCTGCACCTGCGGCGCGTCGTTCACGACCCGGAGCACCATCGGCGGCGGCTCCATCCGCGCCGACGTCTGCTCCGAGTGCCACCCGTTCTACACGGGCAAGCAGAAGATCCTCGACACCGGTGGCCGCGTGGCCCGCTTCGAGGCCCGCTTCGGCAAGGCTGCCGGCTCCGCCAGCAAGTAGCGAGCCACTGCGCCGGTTCTCGACGCCCTCTTCCCGGGGGCGCCGAGACCGGCGTTTTTTTCCGGTCCCGGGTTACGGGCCGTCCCCGTACCCGGGCCCGGACAGCACCACGCCGTCCAGCAGGCACGTTTGAGTGAAGAAACCAGGAGCCCGGAGATGTTCGAGGCGGTCGAGGAACTGATCGGTGAACAGGCCGATCTGGAGAAGAAGCTCGCGGACCCGGCGGTCCACGCCGACCAGGCCAACGCGCGCAGGCTCAACAAGCGCTACGCCGAGCTGACCCCGATCGTCGGCACGTACCGCTCCTGGAAGCGGGCCGGGGACGACATCGAGACGGCACGCGAGTTCGCCGCCGACGACCCCGACTTCGCCGCCGAGGTCAAGGACCTGGAGAAGCAGCGCGAAGAGCTCACCGAGAAGCTCCGCCTCCTCCTGGTCCCGCGCGACCCCAGCGACGACAAGGACGTGCTCCTGGAGATCAAGGCGGGCGCGGGCGGCGACGAGTCCGCCCTGTTCGCCGGCGATCTGCTGCGGATGTATCTGCGCTACGCCGAGCGCATCGGCTGGAAGACCGAGATCATCGACTCCACCGAGTCCGAGCTCGGCGGCTACAAGGACGTCCAGGTCGCCGTGAAGACCAAGGGCGGCAACGGCGCCACCGAGCCCGGCCAGGGCGTGTGGGCCCGACTGAAGTACGAGGGCGGGGTGCACCGCGTACAGCGGGTGCCGTCCACCGAGTCCCAGGGCCGTATCCACACCTCCGCCGCCGGTGTGCTCGTCACGCCCGAGGCCGAGGAGGTCGACGTCGAGATCCGCGCCAACGATCTCCGTATCGACGTCTACCGCTCCTCGGGACCCGGCGGCCAGTCCGTCAACACCACGGACTCGGCGGTCCGCATCACCCACCTGCCGACCGGTGTCGTCGCCTCCTGCCAGAACGAGAAGAGCCAGCTCCAGAACAAGGAGCAGGCCATGCGTATCCTGCGTTCGCGACTGCTCGCGGCCGCCCAGGAAGCCGCCGAGCAGGAAGCTTCGGACGTACGACGCAGCCAGGTGCGTACGGTCGACCGTTCCGAGAAGATCCGTACGTACAACTTCCCGGAAAACCGCATCTCGGACCACCGCGTCGGCTTCAAGGCGTACAACTTGGACCAGGTGCTCGACGGCGACCTGGATTCCGTGATCCAGGCCTGTGTCGACGCCGACTCCGCCGCCAAGCTCGCCGCCGCATAAGACCGAGCCCGCCCCACCCGTAACCCCGTACGGAGAACCGCGATGAACCTGCTGCTCGCCGAGGTGGCCCAGGCCACCCAGCGGCTGGCCGACGCCGGTGTCCCTTCACCGCGATTCGACGCGGAGGAGCTCGCCGCGTTCGTGCACGGCGTCAAGCGGGGCGAGCTGCACCGTGTGCCGGACGCCGACTTCGACGCCCGCTACTGGGAGGCCATCGCCCGCCGCGAGGCCCGCGAACCGCTGCAGCACATCACCGGACGCGCCTTCTTCCGCTACCTGGAGCTCCAGGTCGGACCCGGTGTCTTCGTCCCCCGCCCGGAGACCGAATCGGTCGTCGGCTGGGCGATAGACGCCGTCCGCGCGATGGATGTCGTCGAGCCGCTCATCGTCGACCTTTGCAGCGGATCGGGCGCCATCGCCCTGGCCATGGCCCAGGAGGTTCCCCGCTCACGCGTGCACGCCGTGGAGCTCTCCGACGACGCCCTGAAGTGGACCAGGAAGAACGCCGAGGGGTCGCGGGTCACCGTCCACCACGGAGACGCGCTCACGGCCCTTCCCGAGCTCGACGGCCAGGTCGACCTGGTCATCTCCAACCCGCCGTACATCCCGCTCACCGAATGGGAGTACGTGGCACCCGAGGCCCGTGACCACGACCCGCAGATGGCCCTTTTCTCCGGCGAGGACGGCCTCGACACCATCCGCGGCATCGAACGCACCGCACACCGCCTGCTGCGCCCAGGCGGCCTCGTCGTCATCGAGCACGCCGACACCCAGGGCGGCCAGGTGCCGTGGATCTTCACCGAGGAACGCGGCTGGGCCGATGCGGCTGACCACCCCGACCTGAACAACCGGCCGCGCTTCGCCACGGCCCGCAAGGCGATGCCGTGACCGGCGGCCACCACCCGCACGACCCGTATCCGTCATACCCGTACATGCTTGAGGAGGCCGGCTGATGGCACGGCGATACGACTGCAACGACGCGACCGACCGTACGACGGGTCTGCGCGAAGCCGCGTCCGCCGTCCGCCGCGGCGAACTGGTCGTGCTGCCCACCGACACCGTGTACGGGATCGGTGCGGACGCCTTCAGTTCCGAGGGTGTCGGCGACCTGCTCGACGCCAAGGGCCGCGGACGCAACATGCCGACGCCCGTCCTGATCGGCTCCCCGAACACCCTGCACGGACTGGTGACCGACTTCTCCGAGCAGGCCTGGGAGCTCGTCGACGCCTTCTGGCCCGGCGCTCTCACGCTCGTCGCCAAGCACCAGCCGTCGCTGCAGTGGGACCTCGGGGACACCCGCGGCACCGTCGCCATCCGGATGCCGCTGCACCCGGTCGCCATCGAACTGCTCACCGAGGTCGGCCCGATGGCCGTCTCCAGCGCCAACCTCACCGGACACCCGGCCCCCGAGGACTGCGACGCCGCCCAGGAGATGCTCGGCGACTCCGTCTCCGTCTACCTCGACGGCGGCCCGACCCCCGGCATCGTGCCGTCCTCCATCGTCGACGTCACCGGCCGGGTGCCGGTACTGCTGCGCGCCGGTGCGCTCTCCGCCGAGGAACTCCGCAAGGTGGTACCCGACCTCGAGGTGGCCAATTGACCGCCCCTGAGGGGCGTGGCATAGCGGGGCAGGCCGACACTTTCCGCATCCTCCACGTCAGCACCGGCAACGTCTGCCGCTCACCGATCACCGAGCGGCTGACCAGGCACGCCCTGGTGGACCGCCTCGGCGATCCGCGTCAAGGCGGACTGATCGTGGAGAGCGCGGGCACCTGGGGCCACGAAGGCGCCCCCATGGAGGCCAACGCCGAGATCGTCCTCGCAGACTTCGGCGCCGACACCACCGGCTTCGTCGGCCGGGAACTGCTCGACGAGCATGTGATCCGCGCCGACCTGGTGCTCACCGCCACCCGCGACCACCGGGCACAGGTGATCTCGATGGGTCACTCGGCCGGCCTGCGGACCTTCACCCTCAAGGAATTCACCCGGCTGGTCCGGGCCATAGACCCCGCCACGCTGCCCGACCCGCGCGACGAGGGCGTCGTCGAGCGCGCCCGCGCACTGGTCCGCGCCGCGGCCGCGCTGCGCGGCTGGCTGCTGGCCCCCACGGCCGAGGCCGACGAGGTGTACGACCCGTACGGCGCACCGATCACGTTCTTCCGGTCCATCGGCGACGAGATCAACCAGGCCCTCGACCCGGTGGTCACCGCGCTGACCGGCGTACCCACCCCGCACTGACGTTTGCGCCTGCGCCACTCTGACGGCCGTACACACGGGCCCGGCACCCCTGGGCCGGGCGGGTGGACGGCGTCGCCGCACAGCAGGCAGGGAGCCCGTCACGGGCCTACATTGGAGCTGACGCCAGCGCACCCCTCCCCAGGCCCGGAGCCGTCAGATGCCGGTCACCACTCCTGCCGCACCCACCCTCGCTGCCGGGGCCGCCCTGCCACAGGACTTCGGCGCCCTGCTCCGGGAGGACCCGGAGATCGCCGCCGTACTGCTGGAGGAGCTGCACCGGCAGTCGAGCACCCTTCAGCTGATCGCCGCCGAGAACTTCACCTCGCCCGCGGTCCTCGCCGCCCTCGGCTCACCGCTCGCCAACAAGTACGCCGAGGGCTACCCCGGCGCCCGCTACCACGGCGGGTGCGAGCAGGCCGACGCCGCCGAACACATCGCCTGCCGACGGGCCACCTCGCTCTTCGGCGCCGAACACGCCAACGTCCAGGCGCACTCCGGCTCCTCCGCCGTCCTCGCCGCATACGCGGCCCTGCTGCGCCCCGGCGACACGGTGCTCGCGATGGGACTCCCGTACGGCGGGCATCTCACCCATGGCTCGCCGGCCAACTTCTCCGGCCGCTGGTTCGAGTTCATCGGTTACGGGGTGGACTCCGAGAGCGGCCTGATCGACTACGAGCAGGTGCGCACCCTGGCCCGTGCGCACCGCCCCAAGGCGATCGTCAGCGGCTCGATCTCCTACCCCCGCCATCCCGACTACGAGCTGTTCCGGGAGATCGCCGACGAGGTGGGCGCGTACCTCATCGCCGACGCGGCGCACCCGATGGGGCTGATCGCCGGGGGAGCGGCGCCGAGCCCTGTCCCGTACGCCGATGTGGTCTGCGCGACTACGCACAAGGTGCTGCGCGGTCCGCGCGGCGGGATGATCCTGTGCGGTGCGGAACTGGCCGAGCGGATCGACCGGGCGGTCTTCCCGTTCACCCAGGGCGGCGCGCAGATGCACACGGTCGCCGCGAAGGCCGTCGCGTTCGCAGAAGCGGCCACTGCGGCGTTCACGGCGTACGCCCACCGAGTGGTCGCCCATGCCCGGGTGCTGGCCGCAGGTCTGGAGGCCGAGGGCTTCGAGGTCACCACGGGCGGCACGGACACCCACCTGATCGTCGCGGACGCGGCCCCACTGGGCGCCGACGGGCCCACCGCCCGCGCCCGGCTGGCAGCGGCGGGCCTGGTGCTGGACACCTGCGCGCTTCCGTACGGGGATGCCCGGGGCATCAGACTCGGTACCGCGGCCGTCACCACCCAGGGCATGGACGACGCCGACATGGCACGGCTGGCCGTGCTTTTCGGAGCGGCGGTGCGTGAGGAAGGAGACATCCGCGCGGAGGTTCAGGAACTGGCCCGGAAATATCCGCCCTATCCGGGGTAGACGTGGTCCGTGCAACCATCGGCCCGGCCTCCGTGTCCTCAACCACGAGCCCGACGTAGTTAAGGTGTGGGCTGAGATGGCCGGCGAAATCTATGGGGCAGCCCGTGCGTGATTATCTGCTGACGCTCTGTGTCACGGCCGCGGTCACCTATCTGCTGACCGGCCCGGTGCGCAAGTTCGCGATCGCGGTCGGGGCGATGCCCGCGATCCGTGCGCGTGACGTCCACCGAGAACCGACACCGAGGCTCGGCGGCATCGCCATGTTCGGCGGACTGTGCGCCGGACTGATCGTCGCGTCCCATCTGCACAACCTCGACTGGGTCTTCCAACTCTCCAACGAGCCGCGGGCGCTGCTTTCCGGTGCCGCGCTGATATGGCTGATCGGTGTTCTGGACGACAAGTTCGAGATCGACGCACTGATCAAGCTCGGCGGCCAGATGATCGCCGCCGCGGTCATGGTCATCCAGGGCCTGACGATTCTGTGGCTGCCGATCCCCGGTGTCGGCACCGTCGCGCTCACCCAGTGGCAGGGCACACTGCTCACGGTCGCCCTGGTCGTCATCACCATCAACGCGGTCAACTTCGTCGACGGTCTGGACGGTCTCGCGGCGGGCATGGTGTGCATCGCCTCCGCGGCGTTCTTCCTGTACACGTACCGGCTCTGGTACGGGCACATGATCGAGGCGGCGGCGCCCGCGACGCTCTTCACGGCGATCCTGATGGGCATGTGCCTGGGCTTTCTGCCGCACAACATGCATCCGGCCCGGATCTTCATGGGCGACTCGGGTTCGATGCTGATCGGCCTGGTACTGGCGGCCGGTGCGATCTCGGTCACCGGGCAGGTCGACCCGGACACGATGAAGCTCTTCGCCGGCAGCGAGCGCGAGGCCACCCACGCGATGCTGCCGGTCTTCATCCCGCTGCTGCTGCCGCTGACCATCATCGCGATCCCGGCCGCCGACCTGGTGCTGGCGATCGTGCGGCGTACGTGGAACGGTCAGTCGCCGTTCGCGGCGGACCGCGGCCATCTGCACCACCGGCTGCTGGAGATCGGCCATTCGCACAGCAGGTCCGTGCTGATCATGTACTTCTGGTCGGCCCTGATCGCCTTCGGCGCGGTCGGCTACTCCGTGCACTCGGCGTCCCTGTGGATCGTGCTGGTGATCATGGGGATGAGCGCGCTGGGCCTCGTACTGCTGCTGATGCCCCGCTTCACCCCGCGGGCGCCGTACTGGGCGGAACGTTTCGTACCGCCTCGCTACCGGCGTTATCGCGGTAGGGGCAAGGTGCCCGAGACGGAACCCTCATTCGCACCTGAGGCCCAACAGGGGCCGCTGGAAACGCAGATGGGGCAGGAGGGGCACGAGCCTCAGGGGAGGGCCTCGATCGTCGTGGGAGTCTCCGGCGTCAACGGGGCGACTGCCATCAGCTCCCGTTCGCGTTTTTCGGACAGAGATAGGGCTGATTCCACGCATTGACGATTCGGTCATCAAGGGGCAATACCAGACAAGTCGTTGAGTTGCCTTGCTCACACGCGCAGGTTCACTCTCACGTGTGACAGCGAGCACACTTTCTTGGTAAAGACCTCATCAAATAGTTTGTGATACCGTTCACTAAGCCCGGCGACGGAGTTGAGGGACCTGAGTGCCACGGTCCATCGGCCCGAGGCATCGACTCCGACCGGGCCTACGCTCGTCCATGACGACACACTGCCCACCCCCTGCAAGCGGAGCTGCCGCCATGCCGTCCAACGACGTCCGGACTCTCCTTCAAGCCGCCGTACCCACCGCTGTCGCCGGCGCTGTTGCCGCCGCCGTCAGCGGTGGCGTCGCGGGCGGCAAGGGAGCCCTGGGCGCGGTCGTTGCGACGATCGTGGTGATCCTCTTCATGGGGATCGGACTTGTGGTCCTGCAACGGACCGCGCGGTCCCTGCCTCACCTGTTCCAGGCGATGGGGCTGATGCTGTATACGGCTCAGCTTCTCCTGCTGTTCATCTTTGTCGCCGCATTCAAGAACACCACGATGTTCAACCCGAAGGCCTTCGCGATCACGCTGGTCGCGGCGACCCTCGTGTGGATCGGCGCCCAGGCGCGTGCGCACATGAAGGCCAAGATCCTTTACGTCGAACCCGAGTCCGACAAGGGTGAAAGGCCCAAGAACACGGGATCGAAGTGGTGAAGGGTAGGGGCGGGATAAGCGAGGGTTCAGGACCCTGCTATCGTCCGGTTCCAACTGCGGCACTGCGGGCGCGGGCATGTGAGCTGACGCCTGCTCGATCGCGAGGCTCAATGCCTGACTGCCGCCCACACATCCGTTACACCAGTCCAGTGCCGAACCGCGGCTGCGCGCCGCGCCGACACAACGAGGTTGCCGTACCTATGCGCCACGCTGAAGGAGCCCGCGGTGAGTGCTGACCCGACACAGGTGCTCGCCTTCGAGACCGATTGCCACATCTTCGACGGTTGTGGTTTCCCGGCACCCGGCCTGCACTCGTTCCTGTTCGAGCCCCTCTGGGGCGACGCGGACAGCAACCTGTACTTCAACAAGCCGATGCTGCTGGCCCTGCTCGGCTCGGTCATCATCGTCGGTTTCTTCTGGGCCGCCTTCCGCAAGCCGAAGGTCGTTCCCGGCAAGCTGCAGATGGTCGCCGAGACCGGCTACGACTTCATCCGTCGCGGCATCGTCCACGAGACGATCGGCAGGCGCGAGGGCGAGAAATACGTCCCGCTCGTTGTCTCGCTGTTCTTCTTCGTCTGGATGATGAACCTTTGGTCGATCATCCCGGTCGCCCAGTTCCCGGTGACGTCGATCATCTCCTACCCCATCGTGCTGGCGGCGATCGTCTACGTCCTGTGGGTCAGCCTGACCTTCAAGCGGCACGGCTTCGTCGGCGCTTTCAAGAACTTCACCGGATACGACAAGTCGCTCGGCCCGGTGCTGCCGCTGGCCATGACGATCGAGCTCTTCTCGAACCTGCTGGTCCGGCCCTTCACCCACGCAGTGCGACTCTTCGCGAACATGTTTGCAGGCCACACGCTGCTGCTGCTGTTCACGATCGCCAGCTGGTACCTGCTCAACGGCATCGGGATCGCCTACGCGGGCGTCTCCTTTGTGATGGTCATCGTGATGACTGCGTTCGAGCTCTTCATCCAGGCGCTGCAGGCGTACGTCTTCGTGCTCCTGACCTGCACCTTCATCCAGGGCGCGCTCGCCGAGCACCACTGAGCATCCCGCAACCGACCCTTATTCGTCCGGTGGCCAACCCCCACCGGTCCTTGAAAGAGAAGGAAGAACTGGCATGTCCCAGACCCTTGCCGCTGTCACCGGCGACCTGAAGGCTCTCGGCTCCATCGGTTACGGCCTCGCGGCCATCGGCCCCGGCGTCGGCGTCGGCATCATCTTCGGTAACGGCACCCAGGCCCTGGCCCGCCAGCCCGAGGCGGCCGGCCTCATCCGCGCCAACCAGATCCTCGGCTTCGCCTTCTGTGAGGCGCTCGCCCTCATCGGTCTGGTCATGCCGTTCGTCTACGCCTCCTGATCGGCGGATCAAAGACCAGCCAACTAGACGAAAGGCAATGACGTGAGCCAGATGCTTACGATCGCGGCCGAGACGGAAAACCCTCTCGTCCCGCCGATCCCCGAGCTCGTCATCGGCCTCATCGCCTTCCTCATCGTCTTCGGCTTCCTTGCCAAGAAGCTCCTCCCGAACATCAACAAGGTTCTGGAAGAGCGTCGCGAGGCGATCGAAGGCGGTATCGAAAAGGCCGATGCGGCCCAGACCGAGGCCCAGAGCGTTCTTGAGCAGTACAAGGCTCAGCTCGCCGAGGCCCGCCACGAAGCCGCTCGTCTGCGCCAGGAGGCGCAGGAGCAGGGCGCCGTGATCCTGCAGGAGATGCGGGCGGAAGGCCAGCGGCAGCGCGAGGAGATCATCGCTGCCGGCCACGCCCAGATCGAGGCCGACCGCAAGGCCGCGGCCTCCGCGCTGCGCCAGGACGTGGGCAAGCTCGCCACCGACCTGGCCGGCAAGCTCGTCGGCGAGTCCCTCGAGGACCACGCCCGGCAGAGCGGCACCGTCGACCGTTTCCTCGACGAGCTCGAGGCGAAGGCCGAGGCTGTCCGATGAACGGCGCGAGCCGCGAGGCACTGGCTGCCGCACGTGAGCGTCTCGACGCGCTGACCGACAACACGTCGGTCGACGCGGCGAAGCTCGCCGAGGAGCTGGCAGCCGTAACGGCGCTGCTCCAGCGCGAGGTCTCACTGCGGCGGGTCCTGACCGACCCGTCGCAGGCCGGCGAGGCCAAGGCCGAGCTGGCCGGACGACTGCTGCGCGGTCAGGTGGGCGGCGAGACCGTCGACCTGATCTCCGGCATGGTCCGCTCCCGCTGGTCGCAGTCGCGTGACCTGGTCGACGTGGTCGAGGAGCTGGCGAACATCGCAGACCTCACCGCCGCCCAGCGCAGCGGAGACCTCGACGACGTCGAGGACGAGGTGTTCCGGTTCGGCCGGATCGTCGCCTCCGACAAGGAGCTGCGCGCCGCGCTCACCAGCCGGTCCGCGTCCGCCGTCGCCAAGGGCCAGCTGCTGCGCAGCCTGCTCGGCGGCAAGGCACGGCCCACCACCGAGCGCGTCGTCGTGCGGCTTGTCACCCAGCCGCGTGGACGTAGCCTGGAAGCGGGACTCGAGTCCCTCTCCAAGCTTGCCGCGGAGCGCCGGGACCGCATGGTCGCCGTGGTCACCTCGGCAGTGCCGCTGAGCGATCGGCAGAAGCAGCGTCTCGGCGCCGCACTGGCGAAGATCTACGGTCGGCCGATGCACCTGAATCTCGATGTGGACCCCACGGTCCTCGGCGGGATCGCGGTGCGGGTCGGTGACGAGGTCATCAACGGCACCATCGCGGAGCGCCTCGACGAGGCGACCCGTCGCATGGCCGGCTGACGAGCGCAGCAACAGAACAGAGCAAGACCAGCGGCCCGGTTGGGCCGTGCAGAAATTGCAGAAGATTCCTGGGGGTCGGCCCCCAGACCCCCTTAAGAAACTTCGGGCCCAACAAGGAGAGCAGGGAACCCAGATGGCGGAGCTCACGATCCGGCCGGAGGAGATCCGGGACGCGCTGGAGAACTTTGTCCAGTCGTACAAGCCGGACGCGGCCTCGCGCGAGGAGGTCGGTACGGTCAGCGTTGCCGGCGACGGCATCGCAAAGGTCGAGGGTCTTCCCTCGGCCATGGCGAACGAGCTGCTGAAGTTCGAGGACGGCACCCTCGGTCTCGCCCTCAACCTCGAGGAGCGCGAGATCGGTGCGATCGTCCTCGGCGAGTTCAGCGGCATCGAAGAGGGCCAGCCGGTGCAGCGCACCGGTGAGGTGCTCTCCGTCGGCGTCGGCGAGGGTTACCTCGGCCGCGTCGTCGACCCGCTCGGCAACCCGATCGACGGTCTCGGCGAGATCGCGACCGACAGCCGCCGCGCCCTCGAGCTGCAGGCCCCTGGCGTCATGGTCCGTAAGTCGGTGCACGAGCCGATGCAGACCGGCTACAAGGCCGTCGACGCCATGGTGCCGATCGGCCGCGGCCAGCGTCAGCTGATCATTGGTGACCGTCAGACGGGTAAGACCGCTCTGGCCGTCGACACGATCATCAACCAGCGCGACAACTGGCGCTCGGGCGACGTGAACAAGCAGGTGCGCTGCATCTACGTCGCCATCGGTCAGAAGGGTTCCACCATCGCCTCCGTGCGTGGTGCCCTGGAAGAGGCCGGCGCGCTCGAGTACACGACCATCGTCGCCGCCCCGGCGTCCGACCCGGCCGGCTTCAAGTACCTGGCGCCGTACACCGGTTCGGCCATCGGCCAGCACTGGATGTACCAGGGCAAGCACGTCCTGATCATCTTCGACGACCTCTCGAAGCAGGCCGACGCCTACCGCGCCGTGTCGCTTCTGCTGCGCCGTCCGCCGGGCCGCGAGGCCTACCCGGGCGACGTCTTCTACCTGCACTCGCGTCTGCTGGAGCGCTGCGCGAAGCTCTCCGACGAGATGGGCGCCGGTTCGATGACGGGCCTCCCGATCGTCGAGACCAAGGCGAACGACGTGTCGGCGTTCATCCCGACCAACGTCATCTCCATCACCGACGGTCAGTGCTTCCTGGAGTCCGACCTGTTCAACGCCGGCCAGCGTCCGGCTCTGAACGTCGGTATCTCGGTCTCCCGTGTCGGTGGCTCCGCCCAGCACAAGGCCATGCGCCAGGTCTCCGGCCGACTCCGTGTCGACCTCGCCCAGTACCGCGAGCTGGAGGCGTTCGCCGCCTTCGGCTCCGACCTGGACGCGGCTTCGAAGGCGTCGCTGGAGCGCGGTAAGCGCATGGTCGAGCTGCTGAAGCAGCCGCAGTACCAGCCGTACCCGGTCGAGGAGCAGGTCGTCTCCATCTGGGCCGGCACCAACGGCAAGATGGACGACGTCCCGGTCGAGGACATCCGTCGCTTCGAGAGCGAGCTGCTGGAGTACCTGCGCCGCGAGCGCAAGGACCTCCTGACCAGCATTGCCGAGGGCGCCAAGATGTCCGACGACACGCTGCAGGCGATTGCCGACGCGGTCGCCGCCTTCAAGCAGCAGTTCGAGACCTCGGACGGCAAGCTGCTGGGCGAGGGCTGATCGATGGGCGCTCAGCTTCGCGTTTACAAGCGCCGCATTCGCTCCGTCACCGCCACGAAGAAGATCACCAAGGCGATGGAGATGATCGCCGCTGCGCGCATCGTCAAGGCGCAGCGCCAGGTGGTGGCGTCGACGCCGTACGCGACCGAGCTCACCCGCGCGGTGACCGCGGTGGCGACCGGCTCCACCACCAAGCACCCGCTGACCACCGAGGCCGACGCTCCGGCGCGGGCCGCGGTCCTGCTCATCACGAGCGACCGCGGCCTGGCCGGCGGTTACTCCTCCAACGCCATCAAGGCCGCGGAGCGACTGACCGAGCGGCTCCGCGGTGAGGGCAAGGAGGTCGTCACGTATGTGATCGGCCGCAAGGGTGTCGCCTACTACGGATTCCGCGAGCGCAAGGTCGAGGATTCGTGGACGGGCTTCACCGACAGCCCGACGTACGCGGATGCGAAGCGGGCTGCGGCCCCGCTGATCGAAGCGGTCACCAAGGAGACCGCCGAGGGCGGCGTGGACGAGCTGCACATCGTCTTCACGGAGTTCGTGTCGATGATGACGCAGAACCCGGTGGACAACCGGATGCTGCCGCTCAGCCTCGACGCTGCGGAGAAGGAGGACGGCAAGGGCGAGATCCTGCCGCTCTTCGACTTCGAGCCGTCGGCGGAGGACGTCCTCGACGCCCTGCTTCCGCGGTACGTCGAGAGCCGGATCTACAACGCGCTGCTGCAGGCCGCTGCTTCCGAGCACGCTGCCCGCCGCCGCGCGATGAAGTCGGCCACCGACAACGCCGGTGAGCTCATCAAGAGCCTCTCCCGGCTTGCCAACGCGGCCCGCCAGGCCGAAATCACCCAGGAAATCAGCGAGATCGTCGGTGGTGCCAGTGCGCTGGCCGACGCGACCGCGGGGAGTGACAAGTAATGACGACCACAGTTGAGACGGCCGTCGCCACGGGCCGCGTCGCCCGGGTCATCGGCCCGGTCGTCGACGTGGAGTTCCCCGTCGACGCGATGCCGGAGATCTACAACGCGCTGACCGTCGAGGTGGCCGACCCGGCCGAGGACGGCAAGCTCAAGACGCTGACGCTCGAGGTCGCCCAGCACCTCGGTGACGGCGTGATCCGCGCGATCTCGATGCAGCCCACCGACGGCCTGGTCCGCCAGGCCCCGGTGACCGACACGGGCACCGGCATCACGGTCCCGGTCGGCGACATCACCAAGGGCAAGGTGTTTAACACCCTTGGTCAGATCCTGAACAAGCCCGAGGCCGAGGCCGAGGTCACCGAGCGCTGGCCGATCCACCGCAAGGCGCCCAACTTCGACCAGCTCGAGTCCAAGACCGAGATGTTCGAGACCGGCGTCAAGGTCATCGACCTTCTCACCCCGTACGTCAAGGGTGGAAAGATCGGTCTGTTCGGTGGTGCCGGTGTCGGCAAGACCGTTCTGATCCAGGAAATGATCTACCGCGTCGCCAACAACCACGACGGTGTGTCGGTGTTCGCGGGCGTCGGTGAGCGTACCCGTGAGGGCAACGACCTCATCGAGGAAATGGCCGACTCGGGCGTCATCGACAAGACGGCGCTTGTCTTCGGTCAGATGGACGAGCCGCCGGGCACGCGTCTTCGTGTGGCGCTGGCCGGTCTGACCATGGCGGAGTACTTCCGCGATGTGCAGAAGCAGGACGTGCTCTTCTTCATCGACAACATCTTCCGGTACACCCAGGCCGGCTCCGAGGTGTCCACCCTGCTCGGCCGTATGCCGTCCGCGGTGGGTTACCAGCCGAACCTGGCCGACGAGATGGGTCTGCTGCAGGAGCGCATCACGTCGACGCGTGGTCACTCGATCACCTCGATGCAGGCGATCTACGTCCCCGCGGACGACCTGACCGACCCGGCCCCGGCCACCACCTTCGCCCACCTCGACGCGACGACGGTTCTCTCCCGTCCGATCTCCGAGAAGGGCATCTACCCGGCCGTGGACCCGCTGGACTCCACGTCCCGGATCCTGGACCCGCGCTACATCGCGCAGGACCACTACGACACCGCCATGCGGGTCAAGGGAATCCTGCAGAAGTACAAGGACCTCCAGGACATCATCGCCATTCTCGGTATGGACGAGCTCGGCGAGGAGGACAAGCTCACGGTCTTCCGCGCCCGTCGCATCGAGCGCTTCCTGTCCCAGAACACCCACGTCGCCAAGCAGTTCACCGGCGTGGACGGTTCGGACGTTCCGCTCGACGAGTCGATCACCGCGTTCAACGCGATCGCCGACGGTGAGTACGACCACTTCCCGGAGCAGGCGTTCTTCATGTGCGGTGGCATCGAGGACCTCAAGGCCAACGCCAAGGAGCTCGGCGTCTCCTGAGCCTCTGGCTCACCGAGGGGGGCGGGTGCGTCCCGTCCCCCTCACCACGCCCCGTAGAATTGACCCAACACCCGGCATGAACGGCCGGGTGGTGACCCGAGGAGCCACCCTTGGCTGCTGAGCTGCACGTCGAGCTGGTCGCCGCGGACCGCAGTGTCTGGTCCGGCGAGGCCACCCTGGTCGTCGCGCGCACCACGTCCGGCGACATCGGCGTCATGCCCGGTCACCAGCCGCTTCTGGGTGTGCTGGAATCGGGCCCGGTGACGATCCGTACGAGCGACGGCGCGACCGTGGTCGCCGCTGTGCACGGCGGTTTCATCTCGTTCGCGGACGACAAGCTCTCGATGCTCGCGGAGATCGCGGAGCTGGCGGACGAGATCGATGTCCAGCGCGCCGAGCGTGCGCTGGAGCGTGCGAAGTCGGACACGGACGCCGCCTCCGAGCGGCGCGCCGAAGTGCGACTGCGTGCGGTGGCGGTGCGCTAGCGCACCGCGACAACGTAGCTTTACCCTCAGCCGCGGCCCGAGCTGGAGACCACTCCAGACCGTGCCGCGGCTGAGGCGATGCAGGTGCGGTTCTGGCGGTATCCGTTACTCGACGACGCGAGGAGGTCGGTGGAGATGTTCCTCGCGCTGTGGGTGGGCGGGCTGGTCGTCGCACTGGTCGCGGTTGGTCTCTTCGTCTTCGGTCTGCGCCGGCGGCTGATTCAGCGCTCCGGCGGGACCTTCGACTGCAGCCTGCGATGGAATGTGCCGGATGAGCCCGACCTCTCGGGCAAGGGCTGGGTGTACGGCGTCGCCCGGTACAGCGGCGACCGGATCGACTGGTTCCGGGTCTTCTCGTACGCTCCCCGCCCGCGCCGGGGCCTGGAGCGTTCCGCGATCGAGGTGGTCGCCCGTCGGCTGCCCGAGGGCGAGGAGGAACTGGCGCTCCTGTCCGACGCCGTGGTGCTCGGCTGTGTCCATCGTGGGACCCGTCTGGAGCTGGCCATGAGCGAGGACGCACTGACCGGGTTCCTCGCCTGGCTGGAGGCGGCTCCGCCCGGCCAGAGGGTGAACGTGGCCTGAGGGTCCGTACGACGTGGCCTCGGGCCCGCACGACAGCGAACGAAAAACCGGGGAGACAGGGGGCGGACCTGTCTCCCCGGCTGCTTTTCGGGGTTGTGCGCGGTACTGAGCGGGGGTTACCGGGACTCTTGCAGAAAGCCCCGGCGTTCACGGCGGGTATGAATGTATCTCGGGGCTGCTCTGACCCGCAGGCTGGAGCGGGCGATTTTGCTGCTCGATGTATTGGCGGACGATCGCCAGCGGTGCTCCGCCGCAGGATGCCGAGAAGTACGAGGGCGACCACAGGTGCCCGTGCATGATGGCGCGGTTGATGTGGCCGGTGAACTCCTGGCGTAT
>NZ_JBEOVN010000167.1:0-17080 GCF_040295565.1 Streptomyces sp. NPDC002785
CGGACCTCTTCCATCTCCTCAGGAGTCACACCTGAAAGAAGATCACAACCCTACTCCTGCTTGATTATCCGGGGTACCTAACAAAGCCCTACTAGGGCGTGTGTCGAAAGTCCCGTCTGGCCGGGGGCGCCTGGCTCTCGGCTTTCGCTCGAGCAGGGGAGACCCCATCCTCGCTGCGTTGTCGGTCGTCGGCGCAGCCCGCTGCGCTCTCCTGCCTCCGCCTTGCGATCGCACGCACCGGACGCCCCCGGCCCCGCCCTGCGGGCGGACGACGCTACTTTCGACACACGCCCTAGCCCTCGGTCCAGCCGTGATTCTTGGCGAACTGCAGCAACCCGCTCCGGACCTGCAGGATCTGATCCCCCGTCAGCGAAGGTGCCGACTCCAGCAGGACATCTGTCACCTCCTTGGTGTACTCGGCCGCACTGAGTACATCGCACAAGGTGTCGTCGTCCGCCGACCCGGAACCGTTGACCGCAGCGGGTCTGGGAGGGGTCAGCGGCTTCCCGTCGGGACCCTCGGCGAGCCGGACGGACGACGCCTTCAGTCCGCGGTCACCGTCCTCGATCTCGAACTCGACCGCCGTACCCGTGTGTACGTAGGACTCCGGGATCAACATGTCGTTCACATGGAGAAACACATCCTCACCGCCGTGATCGGGTGAGATGAACCCGTATCCTCGTGCGCCGTCGAACCGCACCACGCGACCAGAAACCACACCAACCCCCAAGAAAGAACCGGGCCCCTTGCCCGTTTGCCACACATGGCTCGACTGGAGAATAGCCCTGCGCAGTCGGGCCGCGCGACCCGATCGCGGAGAATCGCCCGGACCGGGGCGAGGGCTTCCGGCCGGGCAGCGGCCGGAGCACCTGGGCTTGTGTGCGGGCGGGGGTGCGGTTGCGGACGCCGGCGCGATGCGGCCCACCGTGATCAGGGCGAGCGCCCACCGTGGTCCAGGCTGCGCGCGACCAGTTCGGGCAGCACCCACCACCCGGTGCGCAGTTCCTCGCTGAACAATGTCACGCCGTACAGGACGCTGATCAGCGCAATCATCAAGGGTCAGCGGCGGCTGGACGGCCACCGGCATGCCCGCCTGGAGGGCGTTCTGGAGGAGGAACAGCGCGCCTACTCCGGCCGCGGCGGTGGTGTAGGGCGGCGGTACGGCGGTGTGACGGGTCGCAGCGCGGCCCCCATGAGGACCGAAGATGTCCGCAAGTCCGCGTAGCGTTCCTTGCATGGCCGCGAAGAAGAACCCCGCCGCACCCGCCGTGCTCTCCCCGCGCGCGCTGGGCCGCGCCACGCTGGAGCGCCAGATGTTGCTGCGCCGGACCGCGATGTCCGCGAAGGACGCCGTCGGGTATCTGGTCGGCCTCCAGGCGCAGAACACCAAGCCGCCGTACTACCAGCTCTTCGCCCGCCTCGACGGCTTCGCCCCCGCCGAGCTCGCCGGGCTGATGGAGTCCCGCGAGGTGGTCCGTATCGTCACCATGCGCTCCACCATCCACCTGCACACCGCTGCCGACGCGCTCACGCTGCGCCCGCTCGTCCAGGCCGCGCGCGACCGGGAACTCAAGATGTTCCGCAAGGGACTCGTCGGGGTGGACCTGGACCGGCTCGGGGCGATCGGCAGGAAGCTCGTCGAGGAGCGGCCCCGTACCCCCAAGGAGATCCGCGAGGCGCTGCTCGTCGAGTGGCCTGACGCCGACCCGCAGGCGCTGGGCGTGGCCGCCCGCTGTCTGCTGCCGCTGGTCCAGGTCACTCCGCGCGGGGTATGGGGAAAGAGCGGCCGGGTCGCGCTGACCACCGCCGAACACTGGCTCGGCAGCCCGTCGGAACCGGTCCCCGCACCCGATGCCACCGTGCTGCGCTATCTCGGCGCCTTCGGGCCCGCATCCGTGCAGGACATGCAGACGTGGGCCGGACTGACCCGGCTGCGGGACGTCTTCGAACGGCTGCGGCCGCAGCTCATTACCTTCCGGGACGAGAACGGCGTCGAGCTCTTCGATCTGCCGGACGCCCCGCGCCCTGACGAGGACACCCCCGCCCCGCCGCGCTTCCTGCCCGAGTTCGACAACGTGCTGCTCGGCCATGCGGACCGTACGCGCGTCATTCCGCCGCAGTACCGGGGGCGCAACGGAAACGGCAACCAGGCATACGGCACCGTGCTGGTCGACGGGTTCCTCGCGGCGATCTGGCGCCTCGGCGACGGCAACGGGGCAGGTTCCGGTTCCGGGGTCACGACCCTCACCGTGCAGCCGCTCGGCAGGCTGAGCCGGGCCGATCGCGACGCCGTCACGGAAGAGGCCGTATCGATGCTCTCCACCATGACGACGGCAGTCACCGACGCGAACGGATACGACATCCGGTTCACGACGTTCGTCGACTTCGGGCAGTGAGCAGTGAGCGGCGCGTGGTCAACCGGGTTCAGTCCGTACGGCCGGTCGCCGCCACTGTCACGCCCAGACCGATCATCGAGAGCCGCCGCTCCGAACGGGCGGACCGATCCCCGGCGCGACCGCCGCCACCAGGACGCAGCTGCCCGGCCACATTGCCCAGCACCGCTACGGAAGCACCCCCGCGCGCCGTGCCGCCACCACCGCCTCCAGACGCGTATGCGCACCCAGCTTGCGCATCGCCGAACGTAGATACCCCTTCACCGTCTCCGGCCGCAGCCCCAGCCGCTCCGCCGCCACCGCGTTCGTCGTTCCCGCCGCCACGCAGGCCAGCACGTCCACCTCGCGCGGCGCCAGGTGTACCCCGCAGGGCTTCGGCGCGCGGGCCCCGGCCGCCGAGGCGAGCCGCCCGCACACCGAGAGCAACTCGTCGCGCAGCGCCGGGTCGACGACCTTCGGGATCAGGGCACGCAGTTCGCGATGGGCCTCGCGGACGTCCTCCCAGGCCTCCGGCGCCGCCCTCGGGTCCGTGACCTGCTCCCGGGCCACGGACAGGAGCTGCTGCACCTCGTCCCGTACAGCCAGGGTCTGCTCCACATCGCGGGCAGCGGCGACCGCCGCGTCGAACGTACGGTCCCCGAGCGCGATCGGCTCGCGCAGCGCCCCGTACAGCACGCCGCGCACCTTGCGCCGTACGACGACGGGCACCGCGACCACCGAGCGCAGGCCCTCCGCCGCGACTGCCATGTCGTACTCGTGGCTGATGTGGCGCGAGGAGCGGTAGTCGGTCACCGCGCACGGACGGGACAGGGCGATCGACTTGCCCCCGAGCCCGCTGCCCGCCGAGATGACGAGCCCGCGCAGGGCGGTGGTCTGCGCCCCGTTCAGCTCGGCGATCCGGGCATGCCGGGCGTCCGAGAGCAGCCCGCCGAAGGCCACGGGAAGCCCACTGGTCCGGCGCAGCCGCAGCAGCGCTGCTTGCATCTCGACCGCATCGACGGATTCCGGCACACTGCCGCCTCTCTGCCCGGCTCCGGGGGCTCGGCAGCCCCGCTCGCTGCACCCCCGTTCGGGGGTGGTGAGAGCTGGGTCACTGTTTACATGATGTTAAGCGACCGGTCCGGTCCGCAATGAGGAGGGCACATGTCGGCAACCAGCGCGACGGAAACGTTCCGGGCCGCCCGGGACTTTCTGCTGCAGCACCGCGAGGACTACGACGCGGCCTACGAGGGGTTCCGCTGGCCCCGGACCGACCATTTCAACTGGGCGCTCGACTGGTTCGACGCCGTCGCCGAGAACAACGACCGCACCGCCCTGCACATCGTGGAGGAGGACGGCGGCCGTACCGAGGTGTCCTTCGCCCGGATGTCCGCCCGCTCCAACCAGGCCGCGAACTGGCTTCGCGCCCAGGGGGTACAGGCCGGGGACCGCATCCTCGTCATGCTCGGCAACCAGGTCGAGCTGTGGGAGACGGCCCTCGCCGCGATGAAGCTGCGCGCCGTCGTCATCCCCGCCACCCCGCTCCTCGGCCCGGTCGATCTGCGTGACCGGGTGGAGCGCGGCCGGGTCCGGCACGTCCTGGTGCGGGACACCGACACCGCCAAGTTCGACGAGGTGCCCGGCGACTACACCCGGATCTCGGTCGGCGCCAACGTGCCCGGCTGGCTGTCGTACACCGACGCCGACGACCAGCCGGAGACCTTCGGGGCGGACCGGGAGACCGACGCCGACGAGCCGCTGATGCTCTACTTCACCTCCGGTACGACCGCCAGCCCCAAGCTCGTCGAGCACACACATGTCTCCTACCCCGTGGGCCACTTGTCGACGATGTACTGGATCGGCCTCAAGCCCGGGGACGTCCACCTCAACATCTCCTCGCCCGGCTGGGCCAAGCACGCCTGGTCGAATCTCTTCGCGCCCTGGAGCGCCGAGGCGACCGTCTTCATCTTCAACTACACCCGCTTCGACGCGGGTCGGCTGATGGCCGAGATGGACCGCTCGGGCGTCACCAGCTTCTGCGCCCCGCCCACCGTCTGGCGGATGCTGATCCAGGCCGACCTCTCCCAGCTGAAGACCCCGCCGCGCGAGGTTGTCGCGGCTGGTGAGCCGCTGAACCCGGAGGTCATCGAGACGGTGCGGCGCACCTGGGGCGTCACCATCCGGGACGGCTTCGGCCAGACCGAGACCGCAGTCCAGGTCGCCAACACCCCGGGCCAGCTGCTGAAGGCCGGGTCGATGGGCCGGCCCAGCCCCGGCTTCAAGGTCGAGCTTCTCGACCCGGTCACCGGCGAGCCCGGCGCGGCCGAGGGCGAGATCTCCCTCGATCTGTCGGACCGTCCGATGGGTCTGATGACCGGTTACCACGGCGACCCGGACCGGACCGCCCAGGCCATGGCGGGCGGCTACTACCGCACCGGTGACATCGGCTCCCGCGACGAGGACGGCTACATCACCTATGTCGGCCGCGCCGACGACGTCTTCAAGGCATCCGACTACAAGATCTCGCCCTTCGAGCTGGAGAGCGCCCTGCTGGAGCACGAGGCGGTCGCCGAGGCCGCCGTCGTCCCGGCCCCCGATCCGGTACGGCTCGCGGTGCCGAAGGCGTACATCGTGCTCGCGGAGGGCTGGGAGCCCGGACCGGACACGGCGAAGGTGATTTTCGAGCACTCCCGGGCGGTCCTCGCCCCGTACAAGCGAGTCCGACGGCTGGAGTTCGCCGAGCTGCCCAAGACCGTCTCCGGCAAGATCCGCCGCATCGAACTGCGCGAACGCACGGCCCGGGGCACCGGCACCGAGTACGACGAGGGGGATCTGCGATGAGCGAGCAGTCCTACGCGCACGGCACCGGCACCACGGCGCTGCTCGGCGACACCATTGGACGGAATCTCGACCGCGCGGTCGAGGCGTTCGGTCAGCGCGAGGCGCTCGTCGACGTCACATCGGGGCGACGCTGGACATACGCAGAATTCGGCGCGGCGGTCGACGAGCTGGCGCGAGCGCTGATGGCGTCGGGGGTGGCCAAGGGGGACCGGGTCGGGATCTGGGCGATCAACTGCCCCGAGTGGGTGCTCGTGCAGTACGCCACCGCCCGCATCGGCGCCGTCATGGTCAACCTCAACCCGGCCTACCGGGCGCACGAGCTGGAGTACGTACTGAAGCAGGCCGGGATCTCACTCCTCGTCTCCTCGCTCTCGCACCGCACCAGTGACTACCGCGCCCTGATCGACCAGGTCCGCGCGGGCTGCCCCGCCCTGCGCGCCGTGCACTACATCGGCGACCCGTCCTGGGACGAGCTGCTGGCCGTTGCCGGAGCCGTGACGGCGGAGCAGCTTGCCGCCCGGGAAGCGGAGTTGTCCTGCGACGATCCGATCAACATCCAGTACACCTCCGGCACCACCGGCTTCCCCAAGGGCGCCACCCTCTCCCACCACAACATCCTCAACAACGGCTACTTCGTGGGGGAGCTGGTCGCCTACACAGAACAGGACCGGGTCTGTCTTCCCGTTCCCTTCTACCACTGCTTCGGCATGGTCATGGGCAACCTCGGCATCACCTCGCACGGCGCCTGCATCGTGATTCCGTCCCCCTCCTTCGAGGCCGCCGCCGTGCTCGCCGCCGTTCAACAGGAGCGCTGCACCTCGCTCTACGGCGTCCCCACCATGTTCATCGCGGAGCTGAACCTCCCCGACTTCGCCTCGTACGACCTCTCCTCGCTGCGCACCGGCATCATGGCCGGATCGCCCTGCCCGGTCGAGGTGATGAAACGGGTCGTCGCCGAGATGCACATGGACGAGGTGTCCATCTGCTACGGCATGACGGAGACCTCGCCGGTCTCCACCCAGACCCGCCGCGACGACGACCTGGAGCGCCGCACCGGCACCGTCGGCCGCGTCATGCCGCACATCGAGGTCAAGGTCGTCGACCCGGTGACCGGCGTGACCCTGGAGCGCGGTGCGGCGGGCGAACTCTGCACCCGCGGCTACAGCGTGATGCTCGGCTACTGGGAGCAGCCCGAGCGCACCGCGGAAGCGATAGACGCGGGCCGCTGGATGCACACCGGGGACCTCGCGGTGATGCGGGAGGACGGCTACGTGCAGATCGTCGGCCGGATCAAGGACATGATCATCCGCGGTGGTGAGAACGTATATCCGCGGGAGATCGAGGAGTTCCTCCACAGCCACCCGAAGGTCGCCGATGTGCAGGTGGTGGGCGTACCCGACGACACCTACGGGGAGGAGGTCCTGGCCTGTGTCATCCCGAGGGACCCGGCGAACCCGCCGACCCTGGAAGAGGTGACGGACTACTGCCGCGAGCAGCTGGCGCACTACAAGATCCCGCGACGGCTGCAGCTCCTGGAGACCTTCCCGATGACGGTCAGCGGGAAGGTCCGCAAGATCGAACTGCGGGAGAGCTACGGCCGGTAGGCCGATCGCCCGGGCGTTGTCAGGCGGCCTCGATGATGTCGCCGGCAGCGCCCCGGGTCGCGGCCGCCCATTCGATCAGCAGTACTTCATAGGCGGCGGACTCCACGGAGGACCAGTCCTGTCCGGCTCGCGCGTCGACCAGAGCCCGTATCGCCTCGTTCGCCTCGGCGGCGGCCGGGGACGTCGGTCGGGTCGTGTGTGTCTGGTCGGCGGGTGATGTGTGCCGTGGAGTTAAAGCCATGTGTCCCACCTTAAGGCCCGCCACTGACAACCGACCGAACATTTGTGGCCCACGGCCCGAACGTGACTGATTGCACTCACTGTTGCCGTTCGGTTCCGCTGAGGTGCGGGTCGTGCCCCGCGTGCGGGATTTCGCGCCGCATGCAGACCCTCGGCCAGCGGTCCAGGCCGTGCTCCGCCTCCTCCGCCCTGATCTTTTTCAGCCCGTCGGTGAGTTCGGCCTCGCCCAGCGTGCGGAAGCCGAGGCGGGCGTAGTACGGCGCGTTCCACGGGACATGGGAGAAGGTCGTCAGCGTCAGCGCGCCCAACCGTCGCTCGCGCGCCCACCCGGAGAGGTGGTCGATGAGTGTGCTGCCCAGGCCACGCCGTGCGGCGGACGGATGGACGGAGACCTGTTCGATGTGGGCCGCGTCGTCCACCGGGTCGGCGATCAAGTAGCCGGCCGGGCGGTCGTCGGGGTCGGCGGCCACCCAGGCGCGGCCGGCCCGGCGGTAGTCGTCCAGCAGGCCGAGCGGCGGGGGATCGTCGTCCGCGATGGCGGACATACCGAGCGCGCGGAACGGTTCGCCTGCGGCGCGCTCGATGTCCTGAAGCAGCGGGAGATCGGAGCGGCGGGCGGTACGGATACGCATAGGGCCAGTATGGCGGTCCGGGCAGGGCGCAGACCGACCGGCACATGGAGGCGCGGCGTCGCACCGCCCCCCATGCGCGGGTCGGTCTCAGGCGCCTGTGCTGATCAGCTCGTCCGCTGGGCTGTTGACCGGCTGCGGCGTTCCCGTGAGGTCCATGACGAAGAGTGGGATACCGAGGCCGTCCGCGCGCGCTTCGGCGTCCTGCTCGTACCCCGCGAGCGAGAAGAAGACGCTCGTGACCGATGCGCTCAGCGCGTTCAGCCAGAGGCACTCGACGTCGCGCAGGATGGTCGGGCGGGTGACAGCGTCGACCTGGGCGATCAGCCCGGTGGCCCGCAGATCGATCCCCGCGGAGGGACGATCCGCCGACTGCACGACATCGCGGTAGCCCAGCCATTTCAGATACAGGGCGGCGCTTGCGACCGCATCGCGTGCGGTACGGATCGGCAGGGGCTGGAACACCGGCCGGGGCGGCGGAATGAGGGAGGGCCGGCCGGGACGGGCCCCGTCGGCGGGTTCGGGGGTGCTGTCGGTTTGCGTCACCGGCCGGATCGGTATCCGCAGCACCGTCCCGCACGGGCAGCACAGCTCCGGCTGCGGCCAGTGGTCGTGGCGCCCGCAGGCGCGACAGCGCACCGTCACCCAGTCGTCGTTCCAGGTACGGTGCGTGATCGGTACGACCGGGGCGCCGCGCAGTACGGGCGGGGCGGTCGGCACACCGCACGGACAGGGATAGGCCGAGGTGCTGTACGTGTGGTCACGGCGGCAGGCCGGACAGCGTACCGGCACCGACTCCACCATGAACTCCCTCCGGCCCCGGGTGCATGCCCCGGCGACGAGGCCACCTCGGCGCAGCGAGCCGCGCCGGCGCCGACCGATACGGGCCGACTCCACTCCGTACCCCCATGGTCCACCAAGAGCGAGGTCCTGGAGAGTGACTTCGCGTACTTCGTGGACCGGTGCGCGCACAGGCCGCCCCCCGCTCACCCAGGAGCGGGAGTTCCGTGAAGGGGATCGAAAGGTTCGCATCGAAGCGCTGGTCCAGGTAGCCCCACGAGGGTTTCGACACTCCTTTCGCGTTGCGGAAATTAGTGTCTGCCCAACGGAAGGCTGCCCGGAGCTGGTAGAGCTGTGAGGGGGATGCCCGGAATTCGGGCCGGGTGCCTTCGTGAGGGTTGCGCAAGGTGAAGCCGGAATTGCGCCGGTTGCTGAGGGGGTGCGGGGCGGGCCAGGGTGGCTGATGCATCCGATGCAGCCGACCCCCCCCACGAGGTGCCTCGCATGAACCACGCCACCAGCCGACGCGTCGTCCTCGGAGCCCTGTTCGCCGGTGCCGCCCTGTCTGTGGCCCCTGCGCTGCCCGGCTCTTCACGGCCTTCCGGGCCTGCGCCGGACTCCGTGCCCGCGGTCCGGTCGCGCCCGCGCACCAGCCGGCAACTGCTGCTCGGTACCTACACCTCGGCCGAGGGCGGCGGTAAGGGAATCGGCACGGCCTCGTACGACTCCGTCACCGGCGCGATCTCCGCCGGCCCCACGATCGTCGGCCTCGACAACCCCTCGTACCTGGCCATGCACCCCTCGGGCGCCACCGTCTACGCGGTCGACGAGCAGGACCGGGGCGGGGTGACGGCCGTCGCCCTCTCGCCGGACGGCAGCCACCGAGTGCTCGGAACCCGCAGCACGGGCGGGGCGGGGCCCACCCACCTCTCCGTTCACCCCACGGGAAGGTGGCTGCTCACCGCGAACTACACCTCCGCCAGCATCGTGGTGCACCCCATTCGCGGCGACGGCTCGCTGGGGGAGGCCACTGACCTGGTCGCCCACACCGCGCCGCCCCCCGGCCCCGGCCAGGACGGGCCGCACGCCCACCAGATCATCACCACCCCCGACCGCGACCACATCCTCGCCGTGGACCTGGGCAACGACTCCGTGTACACGTACCGGCTCGACGAGAACCACGGCACGCTCGGCCAGGTCTCCTGCGCGGCCCTGCGCCCCGGGGCCGGACCCCGGCACATCACATTTCACCCGGGTGGCCGCTTCGCCTACCTGGCCTGCGAGGTCGACAACACCGCGGTCGTCTGCGGCTACGACCCGGCCACCGGCACCTTGTCCCCGGGCGCTGCGCAGTCCACCGGGACCGGCGCCGGCGCCAGCTATCCCGCGCAGTTCCTGGTCACCGGCGACGGCCGGTTCGCCTACCTCGCCAACCGGGGCCACAACAGCCTGACGCGATACGCCGTCGAGGACGACGGGGCCGCGCTGCGGCTGCTCGACACCGTGCCCGTCGGCGGCGACTTCCCCCGGCAGATCGCCTTCTCGCCGGACGGGAAGCTGCTCTTCGCGGCCAACCAGAGGTCGAGCACGGTGACGGTGTTCCGGGTCGACGCCCGAAGCGGCGGCCTGACCCGCACCGGCGACGCCTTCCCCGCCCCAGTGGCCGTCTGCGTGCTCCCGTACCGGAGCTCGGGCCCGGCCGGCGACTGAGGGCGAAACCGCCACCGGACGGCCCGGCGCTCGTCCGTTAGGGTCGGGCCCGAGCCGCCGGTCCACCGAGACGTGGCGAACGCATGAGGGAGGAACAGTGCGCTTGAGCGTGGAGTTCACCACCGAGCCCTTCGATCTCGATGAGGCTCCCGCCCACGCGGTCGTCGCCCGCGAGGTCATCCAGACCGCCGACCTGGACGCCGTGGACGTCGGCCCCTTCGGCAATACGGCGGAGGGCGGCGCCGACGAGGTGCTCGCCGCGGTGGACTCCCTGCTGCGCAGAGCGCTGGCATCGGGTGCCACCCGGGTGTCGCTCCAGGTCAATGTCATCGGGGAGGGCTCGAAGTGACCGAACCGGCGGACCACCCCCTCGTTGCCGCGCTCAAGCCGCTCGTCGACGCCATGGGTGCCGAACTGCTCGGGCCCGAGCAGGCTCGGTCCGATGACGTCGTGCTGGCCTGGGAGGGCGAGGACGTGATAGCCGTCCGGCTGCCCCAGCTCTCGGAATCGCTCGACCACATCCTGGCCGCCATGGAGCGCCGTCACGGCATGCCGCTCGCCGAGCTGGACCGCAAGGCCAAGCAGTCGGTGGTGCGGACCCTGGAAGCACGCGGTGCCTTCTCCGTGCGGCACGGTGTGGAGACGGCGGCGGGTGCGCTGGGGGTCAGCCGCTTCACCATCTACAACTACCTCAACAGGGAAAACGCTGCCAGAGACGAGTAGTTGAGGCCGTAGGTGAGCGGAGGCCGTGGAGGGTCACGGAAGGCCGTCGTCCGGAGTATCGGGCGCCGGCCTTTTACGTGCGCGCAATTTCAACAAAGTGTTGACGTGGTGTTGTGGAGGGCGTTAGCTATCCGCAGCCCGAATGACGCGACGCGAAGAAACGCACAGCGAAAACAGCCACGGAGGCTCCCGTGACTTCGAGCTCCACACCGGGCCTCACCCGGTTCAACGCCCTGGCGGACGACGAGGCCACCACCGCGTTGCACGAGGTGTGCGCCAGTGCGGCATGGGGGAGAGCGATCCTCTCCCGACGCCCGTACGCCACCGCAGAAGCCCTTCTCCTTGCCAGTGACACCGCCACGGCCGCGCTGACCCCAAAGGATCTGGCCGACGCGATGGCCGGTCACCCACCGATCGGCCGTCCGAAGCCCGCAGACCCGGCCTCCTCCCGCGAACAGCGGGGGATGGCCGGTGCCACCGAGGAGCTCAGGGCCGAGATGCTTGAACTGAACCTGGCCTACCAGGACCGGTTCGGACATGTCTTCCTGATCTGCGCCACCGGAGCCACCGGTGAGCAGATGCGCGACGCGATGAAGTCCCGGATCGGGTACTCGCCCGAGCAGGAGCGCGAGATCGTGCGCACCGAGCTGGGCAAGATCAACCGCATCCGGCTGATCCGTCTCGTAACAGAAGGAGAGTGACGGTCTTGCACACCGACACCATCGCATCGGTGTCCACGCACATCCTGGACACCAGCATCGGCCGCCCCGCCGAAGACGTCCCCGTCACACTCGCCGCCCGCGGCGGCAGCGACGCGCCGTGGGTGACGCTCGGCAGCTCCGTGACCGATGCGGACGGGCGATGCAAGGACCTGCCGGTGCTGCCGGAGGGCACCACCCACGTACGGCTCGACTTCGACACCGAGACGTACTTCGCCCATGAGCACAGTCCCAAGAAGCAAGCCGCGGCGCAGCAGGACGCCCCGCACGTAAGGGACAGCGGCGCGTTCTTCCCGGAGGTGGCGATCACCTTCGCCGTCGTACCGGGCGAGCACTATCACGTACCACTGCTGCTCAACCCGTTCGGCTACTCCGTTTACCGAGGGAGCTAGCACCGACATGACCGCCGATTCCCACCGCCCCCGCCCCCGCCCTGCGATTCTCGGCCAGAACCAGTACGGCAAAGCAGGCAATCGCGTCGTCAGGATCACGCGGGACGGCGACACCCACCACATCAAGGACCTGAACGTCTCCATCGCCCTCTCCGGCGATATGGACGATGTCCACTACTCCGGCTCCAACGCCCACGTCCTGCCGACGGACACCACCAAGAACACGGTGTACGCGTTCGCCAAGGAACACGGCATCGAGTCGGCCGAGCAGTTCGGCATCCACCTCGCCCGTCACTTCGTGACGTCGCAGGAGCCGATCAGGACGGCCAGGATCCGGATCGAGGAGTACGCCTGGGAGCGCATCGCCGCCTCGGAGGCCAACTCGCAGTTCGTCGGCGCCGGCGAGGGCAAGCACTCCTTCGTACGCAGGGGCCAGGAGACGCGCACCACCCAGATCACTTTCGACGGCGAGAAGTGGCAGATCATCTCGGGGCTCGGGGACCTCGTGGTGATGAACTCCACCAACTCCGAGTTCTGGGGCTACGTCAAGGACAAGTACACGATGCTCAAGGAGGCGTACGACCGCATCCTCGCGACCGAGGTGTCCGCCAAGTGGCGGTACAACTGGACCAGCGACGACGCGCGGATGCCGAACTGGGAGAAGTCCTACGAGCAGACGCGCAGGCACATGCTCCAGGCCTTCGCCGAGACGTACTCCCTCTCCCTGCAGCAGACCCTGTACCAGATGGGTTCGCGCGTCATCGACAGCCGCAGCGAGGTCGACGAGATCCGCTTCTCGCTGCCGAACAAGCATCACTTCCTGGTGGACCTGGAGCCGTTCGGCCTCAAGAACGACAACGAGGTCTACTTCGCGGCGGACCGCCCGTACGGCCTGATCGAGGCCACTGTGCTGCGGGACGGTATCGAGCCGCAGATCCCGGTCGACATGACCAACCTCTGACGCGAGAGGCGAAAGTCCCCGGGGCGCTGCAGTGGCCCCGGGGACGAGCTCCCGCGGCTTCTACGCGGGATTCCCGTCCGGGGCCCGGACCGTACCGGGCTCCGGCATCAGCGCCGGAGCACTCGTCGCGGTCCTGCTCAATCCGTTCTTCCACCACTCGGCAGCCACAGCCGCCCGGCTGCGGCACTCAAATCCTCCTAGGGTTCTGCCGTGCCCACATCGCCGGAAAAGAATGAGGAAGCGCCATGGCAGCATCGGCAGCCCCTGAGCACGTGGAACGCATCGTCATCGAGAACGGTTCGATCGCGACTGTGGACGCCGACGACACCGAGTACGCCTCGGGCCACGTCGTCGTCGCGGGCAACCGCATCGAATCCGTCGGCGCGGGCCGGGTACCCGAAGGCCTGGGAAACGTCGTACGCCGCATCGACGCCACCGGGCATCTGGTCACCCCCGGCCTGATCAACACGCACCACCACTTCTACCAGTGGATCACCCGCGGCCTCGCCACCGACCACAACCTGTTCGACTGGCTGGTCGCGCTGTACCCGACGTGGGCGCGCATCGACGAGCCGATGGTCCGCGCCGCCGCGCAGGGTTCGCTCGCCATGATGGCCCGCGGCGGCGTCACCACTGCCATGGACCACCACTACGTCTACCCGCACGGGGCCGGCGATCTGTCCGGCGCCATCATCGGGGCCGCTCGGGACATGGGCGTACGGTTCACACTCGCCCGCGGCTCCATGGACCGCAGCGTGAAGGACGGCGGGCTGCCGCCGGACTTCGCCGTGGAGACCCTCGACGATGCTCTCGCCGGAACCGAGGCGACCGTCGATGCGCACCACGACGCCTCGTTCGACGCGATGACCCAGGTCGCCGTCGCACCCTGCTCCCCGTTCTCCATCTCCACCGAACTGCTGCGACAGGGAGCCGAGTTGGCCCGTCGCAAGGGAGTGCGCATGCACACCCACGGTTCGGAGACCGTGGAGGAGGAGAAATTCTGCCACGAGCTGTTCGGGATGGGCCCGACCGACTACTTCGAGTCGACCGGCTGGCTCGGCGACGACGTATGGATGGCGCACTGCGTCCATATGAACGACTCCGACATCGCCGCCTTCGCCCGCACCGGAACGGGTGTGGCGCACTGCCCCTCGTCCAACGCCCGGCTCGCCGCGGGGATCGCCCGGGTGCCCGACATGCTCGCCGCGGGCGTCCCGGTCGGCCTCGGCGTCGACGGCACCGCCTCCAACGAGTCCGGCGAACTCCACACCGAACTGCGCAACGCCCTGCTCATCAACCGCCTCGGCGCCCACCGCGAAAAGGCCCTGAATGCCCGTCAGGCCCTGCGCCTGGGAACGTACGGTGGCGCCCAAGTACTCGGCCGCGCCGACCAGATCGGCTCCCTGGAGCCCGGCAAGCTCGCCGACTTGGTGCTCTGGAAGCTGGACACCCTCGCCCACGCCTCCATCGCCGACCCGGTGACCGCACTCGTCTTCGGTGCCGCGGCCCCCGTCACCCTCTCCCTCGTCAACGGCAAGCCGGTCGTCGAGGGCAACCGCCTGATCACCGCGGACGAGGACGCCATCGCCCGCGCCACCCGCGACGAGGCCCGCCGCCTCGCGCGGATCGCCGCCGGAGCCTGACGCTCCGGGGCGCCAACTCGGATCCGTCGCCGCAGGGGCGGAGCCCGCCGGCCGCGGCTTTGGTGGCCGCACACCGACCGAACCCGGCTTCGGACGGTACGGCGCTGTGGCGGCGTACGGCGACCCCGACGGGTGCTGCCGTACGCGCCACAGCCGTGACCCGGGGGTGCGTCAGCCGATGTGGTAGCTGTCGCCGTACACCTTCCAGTCGAGCGGCGGATTCAGGTTCAGATTGCCCTTCTTCAGGAAGACCCGCTGGGCGGTGTCCACCCGGCTGGTGTCCGAGTGGGCCTCCTCCTGCTGCATCGCCCAGACGCGGGCGTCCAGGAAGGCATTGAGATACGTGACCTCGTTGCCGCCCTGGGCCGGCGGCTTCGCCTTCGCGAGGGCCCGCTTGCGGATGGAGCTGAAGCTGGTGCTGTCGCCGCCGTCGCCGTGCATGACGATGGCGTCGTAGTAGGCGAACTGGCCCAGCGTGCCGATGCCGTCGGCCTTGCCCTGGCTGACCGCCGGGTTGAAGTACACCCGGTCCCGCTCGTCGTTCTGCGCCTGCTTGAAGGCCGAGTCGGACGCGGCGGTCGCCCAGTCCTTCTTGAAGTTCGGGTCGAGGCCGCTGTGCGAGTCGGTGCCGTTGACCTTCCGCAGCGCGGGGAGGTACTTCGCGAGGACGTTGCCCGGCTTGCGCTGGGTGTACAGCTCGACGAGGTCGAGCATGTCGCCGGTGCCGGAGCAGAAGCCGATGATGCCCGCGGTGTAGCCGCGGCCGTCGTCGATGTCCTCGATGTACTTGTACTGGGCCTTCCAGTTGAGTGAGGAGTTCTCCGCGCTGGAGACCAGCTGCATGGCGATCTCCTTCTTCGCCGGATCGTCGAGCCCGGTCGCGGCGGCGGCCTGACGGGCCACCGCCGTCTGCTGATGCACCGCCGGGTGGGAGGGGGCACCGGCGTAGGCCGTGACGGGTATCGCCGTGAGGGTCAAGCCGACAGCGAAGACCGCGATGCGCGCGGAGCGGGTGTTGCGACGTGCGGTGCGCTTATGGGGAGCGTGCACCAGTCCTCCAAAGGGAGTTCGTCGTTCTCGGTCTGTTAGGAAGCTTTCCTATCAGAGTGGAGGGAGTGCCGTACACCCCTTCGACGTAAGGGAGTTGGGGAGGTGACCCGGGACGCAGGAAGGCCCCGCAATCGCGCGGAAAGCGCGACGCGGGGCCGATGCGTGTTGGCCTCAGCAGTCGAGATACGCCGTGTGGATCCAGACGCCCGTGGGGCCGCCCCACAGGTCACCCATGATCCAGTTGCCCTGCTGGCCACGGGAGTTGAGTTTCTGACCCCGGTTCACCTGACCCATGACCGGGTACTCGGAGCCCGGTCCGCCGCGGAAGTTCACCCCGTTGTCGTTGACGGTGCAGACCGCGGCCGGAGCCTTCGCGGCCTGTACGGCGGCGGGGCTCTGCACTGCCTGGGCGGCGGGGCTGAGGGTCAGCCCCAGACCGGCGGCCATGACCGTCGCGGCCAGCATCATCTTCTTCATCATGCGCTTCTCTCCTCCGTGTCCCGGCTCACATCCGCGTGCGCCGTTCGTCAGCCTCAACGGAGCGGCCGACCCTCGGGTCACGGCTTCGGATCAGCCTTCATGCAGGAGCGAAAGCACAGGTCAAATGGCATGAGCACCGGCGTACGCAGCCAGCGCGGCGGACGCTTCCCGCGCCCGTCGATCACGGGTTTAACGGGCATCGATCCGGTATCTGTCGCCGTACACCCGCCACCGCAGCGGTGTCTCAAGCCCGAACCTGCCCTCGCTCACGAACACCCGCTGGGCCGTCTCGATCCGGCTGGTGTCGGAGTGCGAGGGCTCTTTACGCATCGCTGCGACGCGGGCGTCGAGGAAGGCGTTCAGATAGGCCGCCTCGTCCCCGCCGCGCGCCGGTGGCGCGGCCGTGGCGATCGCCTCGCGGCGGATCGTACGGAAGCCGACCGTGCCGTCCGTGTCGCCGTACCCGTGCATCACATAGGCGTCGTAGTAGATGAACTGTCCCAGGGCGCCGAGTCCGTCCGCCTCGGCCCGGGCGAGCGCCGGGTCGAAGTACGACCGGTCGCGCTCGGCGTCCTGCGCCGACCGGAAGGCGGGGTCGTCGGCCGCGTCGGCCCACGCCTCGGTGAACGGCCGTCCGAGCCCGTCGTGCGCATCGCTGCCCCGCACGGCGCGCAGGGCGGGGAGGAACCGTTCCAGCGGATTGCCGGGACGCGCCGCCGCGTACCGCTCGACAACCTTCAGCATGTCGCCGGTGCCGGAGCAGAAGCCGATGATGCCCGCGGTGTAGCCGCGGCCGTCGCCGATGTCCTCGATGTACTTGTACTGGGCCTTCCAGTCGAGCGAGGAGTTCTCCGCGCTGGAGACCAGCTGCATGGCGATCTCCTTCTTCGCCGGATCGTCGAGCCCGGCTTCCGGTCCGCCCCTGGCGGACCCGGC
>NZ_JBEOVN010000168.1:0-17032 GCF_040295565.1 Streptomyces sp. NPDC002785
GGCACGGCCGGCCGTGCCGAGCAGTCCCGCGCCGCTGCCTTCCTGGACGCGTTGGCGCAGCACCGCCGCGTCAGCGGACACACCGCGCTTTCGCTGGCCTGGGGGCCCGCGGAAGGGCCCGGCGACGACACGGCGACGGCGCCCCCGGCCGGCGTCGGCCGGCTGTCCGCCCACGACTGCCGCGCCATGTTCGACGCCGCCCGGACCGTCGACCACGCCGTCCTGGTGGTGATGCGGCTGGCTCCCGAGACGCTGCGCAGCGACGAGGTTCCCGCGCCGCTGCGCGCCGTCATCGAGGTCACTGCGCGCGCGAGCGTCCCGGACGAGGCCGACAGCGCGGCGCTGCGCGAACAGTTGGCCGCCGTCCCGGAGGCCGGGCGCGACCGGGTGCTCCTGGATCTCGTGCGCACCCACGCCGCGCACGTCCTCGACCTGCCGGGCAGTGAGACCGTCGGCGCGGACCGGGCCTTCAAGGAACTGGGCTTCACCTCCGTGGCGGCCGTCGCCCTGCGCGGCAGACTGACCGGGGCGACCGGCCTGCGCCTGTCGGCCACGGTGGCCTCCGACCATCCCACCCCGGCGGCCCTCGCCCGCCATCTGCGCGGACTGCTGCTCGACGACCTCGCCGCCCCCGCCCCTTCCCTGCCGCTCGCCTCGGCGTCCGACGAACCTGTCGCGATCGTGGCCATGAGCTGCCGGCTGCCCGGCGGGGTCACCTCCCCGGAAGAGCTGTGGAGGCTCGTGGAGCGTGGCCTCGACGGTGTGTCCGCGTTCCCCACCGACCGCGGCTGGGACGTCGAGACGCTGTTCGACCCGGATCCGGACCGGCAGGGCAAGACGTACGTACGAGAGGGAGGGTTCCTCCACGCCGCGGGGGACTTCGACGCGGCCTTCTTCGGGATCTCGCCGCGTGAGGCGCTGGCGATGGACCCGCAACAGCGGCTGCTGCTGGAGACCTCGTGGGAGGTCTTCGAGCGGGCGGGCATCGACCCGACCTCGCTGCGCGGAGAGAACGTAGGCGTGTTCTCCGGCCTGATGTACCACGACTACGCGTCCGACGCGTCGGACGCCCCGGAGGGCACCGAAGGTTACATCGGGACCGGTAGCGCCGGCAGCGTCGTTTCCGGCCGGGTCGCCTACACCCTGGGACTCGAAGGCCCGGCGATCACGGTGGACACCGCATGCTCCTCCTCGCTGGTGGCCATACACCTGGCGGCGCAGGCGCTGCGGTCCGGCGAGTGCTCGATGGCGCTGGCCGGCGGCGTCGCGGTCATGGCCCGTCCGGGCTCCTTCGTCGAATTCTCCCGGCAACGCGCGCTCGCGCCCGACAGCCGGTGCAAGGCCTTCGCGGCAGCCGCGGACGGCACGTCCTGGTCCGAGGGCGTCGGTGTGCTGCTGCTGGAACGGCTGTCGGACGCGCGGCGTCACGGCCACCAGGTGCTGGCGCTGCTGCGCGGCTCCGCGGTCAACCAGGACGGCGCGAGCAACGGCCTGACCGCGCCCAGCGGCCCCGCTCAGCAGCGGGTCATCCGCCAGGCGTTGGCCAACGCCCGGCTGACGGGTTCCCAGGTCGACGCCGTGGAGGCGCACGGTACGGGAACCCGGCTGGGCGACCCGATCGAGGCGCAGGCGCTGCTGGCGACATACGGGCAGGACCGGCCCGACGACCGGCCGTTGTGGCTCGGTTCGCTGAAGTCCAACATCGGGCACGCGCAGGCCGCGGCGGGTGTGGCCGGTGTGATCAAGATGGTCATGGCGATGCGTCACGGCGTACTGCCCCGGACCCTGCATGCCGGCGAACGCTCCGAGCACATCGACTGGACAGCCGGCGCCGTCGAGCTCCTGACCGAGGCGCGGGACTGGCCCGACGAGAATCGCCCCCGGCGGGCCGGTGTGTCGTCCTTCGGGATCAGTGGCACCAACGCGCACGTGATCCTGGAGCAGCCGCCCGCCGAGGACCCGGCAATAGGCCCCGGCGGCGCCCGGGAAGCCGGCCGGACCCCGGACGCCGGCCGGATCCTGCCCGCCGTGCCGTGGACACTCGCCGCCCGCACCCCCCAGGCACTGTGCGCGCAGGCCCAGCGCCTGGCGGACCTCGTGGACCGGCCCGGCGGACCGGACCCGGTCGACGTCGGGTACTCCCTCACGGCACGGTCCGCCATGGAACACCGTGCCGTCGTCGTAGCCCAGGACGGTGAGGGCCTGCTGTCGGGTCTGCGCGCCCTGGAACGCGGCGAGGGGGCCCCCGCGCTCACGCAGGGCACGCCGGTCACCGGCCGGACCGCCGTCCTGTTCACCGGTCAGGGCGCGCAGCGCGTCGGCATGGGACGCGAACTCGACGAGGCCTTCCCGGTGTTCGCCGAAGCCTTCGACGAAGTGTGCGCGGAGCTCGACCCTCACCTGCGCCGCCCCCTGCGCGACGCGGTCTTCGGAAACGATCCCGGACCTCTGGAACAGACCGCGACGGCCCAGGCGGCCCTGTTCGCCGTCGAAGTGGCGCTGTTCCGCCTGATGGAATCCTGGGGCGTACGGCCCGACGCCGTCGCCGGACACTCGGCCGGCGAGATCGCCGCGGCGCACGTCGCCGAGGTCGTGTCCCTGGCCGACGCCTGCGCCCTGGTCGCCGCACGCGGCGCGCTCATGCAGGCGCTGCCCCCGGGCGGAGCCATGGTCGCCGTGGCCGCGCCGGAGGAAGAGGTACTGCCGCTGCTCGCAGGTCTGGAGGACCGGGTGAGCGTCGCGGCCGTCAACGGCCCGTCGGCCGTCGTACTGTCCGGCGACGAGCAGACCGTCCAGGAGCTGGCCGAGGAGTTCATCGCACGCGGCCGTGAGACCAAACGGCTCCGCGTCAGCCACGCCTTCCACTCCCCGCTGATGGACCCGATGCTCGACACGTTCCGCGCGGTCGTCGAAGGGCTCGACCTCCGGCCGCCCCGCATCCCCGTCGTATCGACCAGCACCGGGGAGTCCGCCGACGCCGACGTCCTGTGCACCCCGGACTACTGGACCGACCAGGTGCGCCGGCCGGTACGGTTCCAGGACGCGGTCCGCACCCTGCACGACCAGGGCGTCGTCACGTTCCTGGAACTGGGGCCGAGCAGCGTGCTCACCGCGATGGTCCAGGACTGCCTCACGGACGAGACGGGAACCGTCGCCGCCGTACCGACCCTGCGACGTCACCGGCCCGAACCACAGGCGGTCGTCTCCGCGCTCGCACAGCTCCATGTGCGCGGCGTTCCCGTGGACTGGGCCCCCCTGTTCGCAGAAAGCGGCGCCCGGCGCGTCGATCTGCCCACGTACGCCTTCCAGCGCCGACGTTACTGGCTCGACTCGGCCGGGGGCACGCAGGACGCCGGCTCGGCCGGTCTCACCGACGCCGGCCACCCGCTGCTCCGCGGCACCGTCACACTGCCGGACAGCGACGGGGTGCTCGCCACCGGCAGGCTGTCCCTGGCCACCCACGGCTGGCTCGCCGACCACATGGTGGGCGGGTCCGTGCTGGTGCCGGGCACCGCGCTGGTGGAGGCGGTGTTGCGGGCGGGCGACGAGGCCGGACTTCCCGTGCTCGACGAACTTGTCATCGAGGCCCCGATCGTCCTGCCCGAACACGGCGGCGTACAGCTGCAGATCGCCGTGGCCGCGCCGGACGGGACCGGCCGCCGCCCGGTGACCGTCCATTCCCGTCCCGCGGACGCGGACCACGCCACCGCCTGGACCAGGCACGCGGGCGGCCTGCTGACGGCCGCAGGCCCGGCCCCACGGCCCACGTCCGACGTGTGGCCGCCCGAAGGCGCCGACCGCGTCGACGCCGACGCCTTCTACCCCTCCATGGCCGAGGCCGGATACGCATACGGTCCGGCCTTCCGCGGCCTTCGCTCCGTATGGACCCGCGGCGAGGACATCTTCGCCGACGTCGCCCTGCCCGAGGAACACGAGGACGACGCCCGGCACTTCGGACTCCACCCCGCCCTGCTGGACGCCGCCCTGCACGCCGCCGGCTTCGGCGCACTTGCCGGCATGGGCCAGGGGCGGCTGCTCCTGCCGTTCGCATGGAACGGCGTCGCGCTGCACGCCTCCGGGGCCTGCGCGCTGCGTGTAAAGGTGACACCGGCAGGCCCGGACGCCTTCACGCTCGAGGCCACCGACCCCGCGGGCCTACCGGTGATGTCCGTCAAGACGCTGGCGTTCCGGCCGGTGTCCGCCGACCAGCTCCGCACAGGCCCCGCGGCACACGACCGGCTGTTCCACCTCGACTGGACTCCGGTGCCCCTGCCGGAAGCGTCCCCCGAACCCCCGCACACGGTGCTCGCCGACCTCACGGACATACAGACAGCCGAAGGCCCCGGCCGGGCGCGCGATCTGCTCGCCCGGGCTCTACGCGCGACGCAGTCCTGGCTGAACGAGGATCAGCCGACCTCCGCGCGGCTGGTGGTGCTCACCCGCGGCGCGTGCCTGCCCGGCGACGGCGAGGAAGGCCCCGACCCGGCAGCCGCCGCCGTGTGGGGCCTGGTGCGCGCGGCCCAGTCGGAGAACCCGGACCGCATCGTCCTGGCCGACATCGACACCCACGAAGAGTCCCGGCGCGCAGTCCCGCGGGCCGTCGCCTCGGGAGAGCCGCAGCTGGCCATCCGGGCCGGAGAGGCACGGGCACCCCGGCTGGCACGCCTCCCGGCCGACGCCCCGCAGCAGGGGCGTCCGCTCGACCCCGAAGGCACCGTACTGATCACGGGCGCCACCGGAACGCTGGGCGGACTCGTGGCCCGGCGCCTGGTGGCCGAGCACGGGGTACGCAACGTCGTGCTGGTCAGCCGCAGCGGCGGCGACAGCGCCGGGGCCCGCGCCCTCGAAGCGGAGCTGACCGGGCTGGGCGCACACCCCACGTTCGCCGCCTGTGACGTCTCCGACCGCGACGCGCTGGCGGCCGTACTCGCCGCCATACCCGCCGAAAGGCCACTGACGGGCGTCGTACACGCCGCGGGCGTACTGGACGACGGCGTCGTCACCGCGCTCACCGCGGAGCGCCTGGACACGGTGCTTCGGCCCAAGGCCGACGCGGCCTGGCATCTGCATGAACTGACCCGGGACACCGACCTGGCCGTCTTCATGCTTTTCTCGTCCGCCTCCGGCCTCCTCGGAACGGCAGGCCAGGCCAACTACGCGGCTTCGAACGCCTTCCTGGACGCCCTGGCCCAGCACCGGCAGGCTCTGAGGCTGCCCGCGACCTCCCTCGCCTGGGGCCTGTGGGCCCAGGCCGGCGGGATGACCGGCCGCCTCAACACCGCCGAGCTGGACCGCGGCCGACGGGGCGGCATGGACATCCTGGGATCCGACGAGGGGATGGAACTGTTCGACACCGCCCTGCGCCTGGGGCACGCGCAACTGATACCCGCCGAGCTCGACCTCACCACGGGCGGCACGGAACCCACGGATGTGCCGCCTGTGCTGCGCGGCCTGATGCGTATCACCCGCAAGAGCTCGCGCTGCGGGGCGCCCGCCGTCGGCCGGGCACCGGCGCGGGATCTGACCGCCCTGAACGAGGCCGAGCGGGAGGCCGCACTGCTGGAGCTGGTGCGTTCCGAGGCCGCCGCCGTGCTCGGCCACACCTCGGCCGAGACGGTCGACGCCGACCAGGCCTTCAACGATGTCGGATTCGATTCCCTGACGGCAGTGGAACTTCGCAACCGTCTCGTCGGAGCCACCGGAGTACGCCTGCCCGCCACACTGATCTTCGACTACCCGACCCCAACGGCGCTGGCCGGCCGTCTGGCCGCCAAACTCGGGGCCGTGCGGAGCAGCAGCTCGCAGCCGTCGATCCTGGCCGAACTGGACCGCCTCGAAGCGGCGTTCGCCGAAGCGAGCCTCGACGAGGCGCTGCATACGCACGTCGTGTCGCGGCTGGAGACACTGACGGCAAAATGGGGGCGCGTGAGCGGCATCGACGACGAGGACGGCGAATTCGACGTCGACGCGGCCTCCGACGACGAGATCTCCGGCCTCATCGACAAGGAACTGGGGTTGTCCTGAACACCGTTCGGGCGCCCGCTTGCAGCGCTCAGGGAAGGTCTGAGCGGCCATCGGCTGTTTTCGTGTTCTGAAAGGTGTCAGGCAGGGGTGGACGGGTGCGTTTGATCGAGCGGGACGAACATGTGCGGTACCTGGACCGTCTGTTGGACGAGTGCCGCGAGAGACGGGGGCATGTCGTACTGCTCGACGGCCCCGTCACGACGGGGAAGACCGAGCTCCTGAGTGTGTTCGTCGAGCGTGCCTCGACGGACGCCGTCGTCCTTCGCGCGACCTGCTCGCGCGCGGAGCGGACCCTTCCCTTCGGCGTCCTGACCCAGCTGCTGCACAGTGCCCGCCTGCCGGCCGAACCAGCCGACCGCGTCGCTCAGTTACTGAAGGAAGGGTCGTCCTCGGGCGCCCTGCCCCAGTCCCACCACGACGTCGTCGCACCGGAAGCCGTCCAGATTTTCCACGGCCTCGGCGTGGTCCTGCTCGGCCTGGCCGTGGAAACACCGGTGCTGATCGCCATCGACGACGTCCAGCACGCCGACTTCCCCTCCCTGCACTGTCTGCTCCACATTGTTCGCAGACTCGGATCGGCGCGGATCATGGCGGTCCTGACCGATGACGCGGAACTGGAAGCCCAGCATTCCCCGTTCCGCGCCGAACTGCGTCGCCAGTCCCATTTCCACCGGCTGCGCCTGGCGCCGCTCACCCGGGAGGGCGTCGCCGAAGTGCTGCGGGGCCGGCCGTCCGTGCGGCCCGCCGAGCCGGCGGGCGTCCCGTCCGAGCGGCACGGGGACGTCATATACGAGCGGCACGGGGACAGAGCGACCCCGTGGGACGCCGACGCCTTCTTCCGCGTCAGCGGCGGAAACCCCCTGCTCCTGCACGCCCTCATCGAGGACCACCACATCGCAGGTGACGCAAGGACGCAAGGCTACGGCCTGGCGCTGCTCAACTGCCTGTACCGGGACAAGCCGGCCGTCGCGCACGTGGCACGCGCTCTGGCGGTGCTCGACGAGGAGGGCGGCGTCGATGAACTGGCCCAGCTGGCCGGAGTCGACAGGGAGGCGGTGAGCCGCGCCCTGAACGGCATGGAAGCCGCCGGTCTGACCGACAACGGGGTGTTCCGGCACCCGGTGGCCCGCTCGGCCATCCTCGACGACCTGCCCTCTCAGGAGCGGGCGGCCCTGCACCGCCGCGCCGCACAGCTCATGCACGACCAGGGCGCCCCCGCCATGACCGTCGCCCGGCACCTGGTCGAGGCCAAGCACGCGCAGGGCCCGTGGGCGGTCCGGGTACTTCTGGGTGCCGCTGAGCAGGCCCTGCTGGGCGACCAGACCTGGCTGGCGACGGAATGCCTCAAACTCGCCCACCGTTCCTGCGGAGACGAGCAGGACAGGCCGGGCATCAGAGCGCGGCTCGCCCAGGCCGAGTGGGAGATCAACCCCTCCGCGGCCGCGCGTCATCTCACCCCCCTGGTCGCGGCGGCGCGTACCGGACAACTGGATCACGGCGACCGGCTGGTCCTCCTTCGGCACCTGCTCTGGCACGGCCGCACCGACGAGGCGAAGACCGTTCTCGAGCTCGTCCGCGGCGCGCGGGCCGAAGCGGGAGAGGCCTCCCGCGACACCGAACTGTGGCTCGCCAATACCTACCCCCAACTCGCCCGCAGACACCAGGGGCCCGCCCCCGCCGACGGCGGCACAGGCCTGTTCGCCGCCCCCTGCGGTGACCCTTGGCTGCGGTCCGTAGGCGAACTGGCCGACCTGATCGCCCACGGACCGGGCGAGGAGGCCGCCGATCGCGCGGAACAGGTCCTCGACGGACTCGGTCTCGGCCGAAAGACCCCGTGGGCCGAGGAGGCCGTACAACTTGCCCTGCTCCTCCTGATCTGGGCGGGACGTCTCGGCAGCGCCGCCGACGGGTGCGACCGGGTCCAGGCCGAGGCGGACCGCCGACAGACCCCGGTCTGGTCCGCGATGGCGTCCGCGACGCGCGCCGAGATCGCCATCAGGCAGGGCGATCTGACAGCGGGCGCCGACCACGCGCGACAAGCGCTGAACCACCTGCCGCCGCAGGCGTGGGGAGTCGCGATCGGCTTCCCGCTGGGCAGCCTCATCCTCGCGTTCACCAGGATGGGCGACTACGAGGAAGCCGCGAAACACCTCACGTACTCCGCGACCGACGCCATGTTCCACAGCCGCTACGGACTCCACTACCTCCACGCCCGCGGCCACTACTACCTCGCCACCAATCACCACCATGCCGCGCTCGCCGACTTCATGTCCTGTGGCGAACTCATGCGGGCCTGGGGCCTTGACGCGACAGCCCTCGTCCCCTGGCGCACCAGCGCCGCCGAGACCTGGCTGCGTCTCGGCAATCGGGACCAGGCCAAGCGGCTCGTCTACGACCAGCTGGCCAGAGCGGGCACGGACGGGCGGCGCACCCGCGGCTCGGCCCTGCGGCTGCTCGCCGCGGCGGGCCCCACCAGCAGACGCCCCGACCTGCTCGCCGAGGCGCTCGACCTGCTGGAGGACTGCGGCGACTGCTACGAGCAGGCGAGAGTGCTCGTGGACCTCAGCCGCAGCTACCACCTGCTCGAGGAGTACCGGCGGGCCCGCATGGTCTTCCGCCGGGCCTGGCACGTGGCCGGCCTGTGCAACGCCGGCCCGCTGACCAAGGAACTCCTGTCTGCGACCGGCGACCTCAGCAGCCTCGAAACGGCCTCCGGCAACGCCGACGGAATCACCTCGCTCACCGGGTCGGAACGGCGAGTCGCGTCGCTGGCCGTCATGGGCTGCACAAACCGTGAGATCGCCGGCAAGCTGCACATCACTCCGAGCACGGTCGAACAGCACCTCACGCGCGTGTACCGGAAGCTCAATGTGAAGCGGCGCAAGGATCTGCCTGTGGATCTGCGCAGTGATGTGGTCAAGACCGAACGAGCCCAACTCGGCTACCGCTGACCAGCGCACCGGGAACGGCCTGTATCCGCCGGTCAATTCGTCCCCCGCAAGGAGTCAACATGTCGCAGACAGCAGCGAACTCCCGGACCGTACCCCATCGACGGGACGGCAAGCGGCTCGGAAGGGATCCATTTCCGCGTCGGCACCAAAATCGACCGGTCACGTTCGGCGTCACGGCAGACAAGGGCATGACCGCCCGCTGCCTCGCCCTCCCCCTCGACATCGTCGCCTCACCCGCGGCCGATGGCTGAGGGCTGTCCCGTAATCCCTGACGGGCGCACGACGACAGCTACGGCACCTCGCCGCGTTGTCGGAACGTCCGCATACATCCAGTATGCGGACGCCCCTCCGCCTTGCGATGCACCGCATCTGACGCCGCGCGCTGTCCCGCCAGGGATTACAGGACAGCCCTTGGCCCGGTCGGGAACAAGGACACAGCGGCACGGAAAGAACGCGATGACTCATCTGGGAATTGACGTCGGCGGCACGAAAGTCGCCCTTCAGGAGGACGACGGCACTCTGTCGCGGACAACGGTCTTTCCGTGGCCGCGGTCGAGCAGCGCGGCGGACGACCTGGAGGCACTCGCCAGGAACGTCCGCGAGCTGCTCGACGGCATTCGCCGGCCCGTCGAGGCGGTTGGCGTCGCCATGCCGGCGACCGTCGACGCGGAGGGTCTGGTCACCACTTGGCCCGGCCGTCCCAGCTGGACCGGCCTGGACCTGCGCGCCGCACTCCACTCCCTCTTCCCCCACAGCAGGGTTCTCTGGTCGGACGACGGAGACCTCGCCGCCCTCGCCGAGGCGGACGAAGCGGGTTGCCGGGACCTCGTCTACCTCGGCGTAGGCACCGGCATCGGCGGCGGCATAGTCCTCGACGGACGCCCCTGCCCCGGCAACACCCGCGGCTCCTGCGAAGTCGGTCATGTCATCGTCGACCCCGCGGGGCCGGTCTGCGACTGCGGACGGCGCGGCTGCGTGCAGGCCGTCGCCTGCGGCCCGGCCACCTTGCGCCGGGCCGGCCGGCTGCGCGGCGAGCCGGTGACCTTCCCCGTACTCGCGGAGGGTTTTCAGCAGGAGCGCGACTGGGCCGTCACGGCGGTCGGGGACAGCTGTGAAGCCCTGGCCGTCGCTCTGGTCAACCTCAATGAACTCATGCGCCCCTCCCTGGCCCTGATCGGGGGCGGGTTCGCCGACGGGCTCCCCGGGTTCGTCGACATGGTGGAGGCAAAGGCCCACGCGCTCGCCCGGCCGGGCCACCCCGTCGCCCCTGTGCGCGCCGCCGCGCTCGGCGGCCTGTCGTCCCTGCGTGGCGCGGTTTTGCTTGCCCGGGGCGCGTACCCGTCCAGATGAACTAGGGCGTGGGGTGTCGTTGCGGTCAGTGATTGCTTGACCGGCTCTTCGGTCATGTCACTGCGCCAGATCGCCACTGCGAGCGCGAATCAGTGACCGGGTGCGGGACATCCTCCCGCCCATTGTGGAGAAGGTGACCGCCTCCGGGCACCAAGTGGTGTGACTGTGCGACCCGATGCACGGGAACACCCACGAGCCGGCCGGTGGATGCAGGGCACGTTCCTTCCCCCGCCTCGTGGACGAGGTGAAGGGATTCTTCGAGGTGCACCGCAGGCTGAGGGCTGTCCCGTAATCCCTGGCGGGCGCACGACGACAGCTACGGCACCTCGCCGCGTTGTCGGAACGTCCGCATACATCCAGTATGCGGACGTTCCTCCGCCTTGCGATGCACCGCATCTGACGCCGCGCGCTGTCCCGCCAGAGATTACGGGACAGCCCTTGGGCACACACCCGGGCGGTGTTCATCTCGAGCTCACCGGAGAAAACGTGACCGAGTGCATCGGCGGCGCGCAGGGAATATCCGACACGGAACTCGTCGGTCGATATGAGAGCACCTGCGATCCTCGATTAAACGCAGAGCAATTGATGGAATTTGCTTTTCTCGTGGCGGAGATGCTCCGTAGCTGCCTGCTGACAGAATTTCACTTTCGCTTTCCCGTCACGACTTCCAATGGTCCAGCCATCGGTGACGAGCCCCTCGATATCAAGCCGTGGGGCCGGCTGCCGTGCCTCCGACCCCCTATGTTCAACCAGTGACCCCCCTACTCGCTCCTGGGTTTGCAACCTGCTCCCCCGAGGCGAATGGCCATGAGATGGGAGCATAACTTGAGCTTTCCCCACTTGGATTTGATGAAGTGTCAGGTTCTCCGCCATGTTTGACTGTTAGGCAGCATCGGGTCTGGAATGGGACTTGACCGGGGAGCTGCGACCCTTGGGTAAGGGTTTACAGGGGGAGTCGCGTGGGACTAGTGTTCCAATTGAGAACGGGGTTACCAGTGGCTGTGGGTGACTCCGAGAAGTTGCTGATGTGACATCAAGTAGCGGTCATGCCAGATGGGGTGCAGCCATGATTTCGCGCCTTTCGGTGATGCAGCCTCGCCATCCCTCTTGATGTCATGGAAATGGTCATAACGGGGGAAGGTGTCGCTTGTGGCATTGGTCGAACGTGAGCGGGAACTCCAGCTGCTCGATGGTCTGTTAAGAGCCACTGCCCAGGGGCAAGGAAAGATCGTATTGGTGAGCGGAGCGGTGGCGAGCGGAAAGACCGAGCTGCTGCGCTCCTTCGCGGACCAGTGCGTCGGTGATGGGGGCCTGCTCCTGTCGGCCACCGCGACCACGGCCGACAGTTCCGCGCCCTTCGGAGTGCTGCGCCAACTGCTCGACTGTATGCCGCTGTCGGCCGGACCTGTCGAAGAGCTGAACGCGTCGGGTGGCGCGTCCGAGACCTCGCGCGCTGTGGCGGCCACCCTGCTCGATCTGTCCGAAAAGGCGCCATTGCTCGTCGTCGTCGACGATGTCCATCAGGCCGACGAGCCGTCGATGGACTGCCTCCTGCGTCTGGTGAACCGACTCAGATCCTCCCGCATCATGCTCGTCCTCGCGGAATCTTCAGGCGACTGGTCGGTGCATCCCGCCTTCCGGATCGAACTGGTCCGTCAGGCGCAGTTCCGCAGAGTACGCCTGGCACCCCTGACGGTGAAGGGTGTCTCCGAGATGCTGTCGCAGCACCTCGGCCAAGCGGCGGGAAGCCTCGCACAGGAGGCCCACCGGACGACCGGCGGCAACCAACTCCTTGTGCGGGCACTCATCGAGGACTACGCGGACTCGATGGAACTGCCGGACCGGACCGGCGGCGCGATCGGTGAGAGTTTCCGGCAAGCGGTGCTCACCTGCCTGCGCCGCAGCGGCCCCGACGCGCTCGAAGTCGCCCGGGGAATGGCCGTAGTCGACGCCACTGGCTCGGCGGACCGGGTCGCGGAGCTGCTCGGCCGCGACCCGGAGGCGGTCGGCCGCGTACTGCAGACACTGCAGACCGTGGGCATCGCCGAGGGCAGCCGGTTCAGGCATCCGCTGACGCGTGCCGCGGTCTACGACGATATGACGCCGCAGGAATTGACGGAACAGCACACGCGTGCCGCGCAGTTGCTGTGCAACGGTGCCGGCGGCGTCACCGACGTCGCGGACCATCTGGTGGCGGCGAAACACGTGAGCGCGGACTGGGCCATCGCGGAACTTCGGCGGGCCGCGGAGAAGTCGCTGGCCGACGACGACGAAGAAGCGGCCCTCAGATACATAGAGTTGGCGCTCTCCGTGTGCACCGGCGCACGGCAGCGCGCCTCGCTGCGGATGCTGCTCGTCCGGGCCACGTGGCGAAGTAGCCCCGAGGCCGCAGTACGTCATCTGACACCGTTGCTCCAGGCGCAGCGCGAAGGCCACCTCGACGCGGAGCAGGCTGCTCTCCTGCTGCGTACCCTGATGTGGCACGGTCGCACGCGGGACGCCACGGAAATCATCGATCAGCTGTCCCGTACCAGTCCGGCCGCGAACGAGCAGCCCAGTGCTGTTCTGAGCAGCACCAGGAACTGGCTCAGGCACGCCTACCCGAAGTTCCTGCCGCGCGGGCAGGACGACGCCATCCACTCGTCCGACAGTGCGACCACTCCGCCGGGACAGCAGGCGCAGGCCGCGGCCGTGCTCAGCTCGGTCCTCGGGCGTGCCGCGAGCGGGGACGAGTGGTGCATCAGGGTGGCCGAGCAGATCCTGCAGAGCGCCCGGCTGAGCGACTCGACGATCGAAGCCGTCACTGCGGCTCTCGAGACGCTGATCTACACCGAGCAGGTCCCGCTGGCGGCGCGCTGGTGCGACGCACTGCTCGCCGAGGCCGAGGCCCGCGACGTGGCCTGGTGGCAGGCGGTCCTGTCGGTGCTGCGGGCGGAGATCGCTCTGCGGGAGGGCGAACTGGTACAGGCCGAGAGACACGCGGTGCGCGCACTGACGCTGCTCGGTGTCGAGGGATGGGGTGTCGCCGTCGGTGCCCCGCTCGGCACGCTCCTCCATGTCGCCACCGCCATGGGCGACTTCGAGAACGTCCGCAAGTACCTCAAGGAACCGGTGCCGGCGGCCATGTTCCAGGCCCGGTTCGGCCTGACGTATCTGCGCGCTCGCGGTCGCTACTACCTGGCGACCGATCAGCTGCAGGCCGCGCTCGCGGACTTCCGTTACTGCGGTGAGCTGATGACGGCGTGGCAGCTTGACGCCCCCTCGCTCGTCCCGTGGCGGAGCGACTCGGCGGAGGCCCTCCTCCGGTTGGGCGACCACGAACAGGCGCAACGGCTCGCCAGGGAGCAGATAGCACAGGTCGGTTCGCGTACATCCCGGACGTACGGAGCCTCGCTCCGCGTGCTGGCCGGTACGGCGGGTCACCGCGTCCGGCTGCGTCTTCTGAAGGAGTCCGTCGAGATCCTTCAGGCGTGTGGCGACCGGCTGACACTCACGCACGCGCTCTTCGACCTCAGCCGGGCTCACCAGGCCCTGGGTGAGTTCGGGAAGGCGCGGATGATTGCGCGCCGTGCCGGGCGGCTGGCCAAGGAGGGCGGCGCGCAGCGCGCACAGAACCCGGCGCTCGTCGGCCAGGAGGAGCCGATGGTGCTGCTTCCGGCGGAGGGGGGCACCTGGTCGCAGCCGGGCGCCGACGCCGCGCCGGGCGCCGACATACTCACCCTCTCCGAGCGCCGGATCGCCGCACTGGCTTCGCTCGGTTACACGAACCGCGAGATATCCGGCAAACTGCACATCACGGTGAGCACTGTGGAACAGCACCTGACCAAGGTTTTCCGCAAACTGCAGGTCAAGCGCAGGACGGACCTCCCTGCCGAGCTCGAGTTCCATGTCACCAGATCGGCTTGCTGATCCCGAGACTCCCCTTCCCTCTCTCCTCAACCTCAGCCCGCCCCTGATCCTTCCCTATTCGCGTGAGCTGTTGAGATACGCGATCACGGCCGGCACTCGCCTGTTGTCGTTGTTGGACTGCGAGAGGTCCAGCTCGGCGAAGATGCTGGCCGTGTGCTTGCTCACGGCACTGTCGCTCAGGCACATACGCTCCGAGAAGGCCGCGTTCGACCTGCCTTCCGCCATCAGCGCGAGTACCTCCCCCCGTCCTCGGGCACGGTGATCCGCATGACGCCCGCCGCATGGCGCAGGCGGATCCGGACACGCTCGGCACCGGAGTACTTCGCGGTGTTGGTAAGTGCCTCGCTCACCGAGAAGTAAGCACAAGCCGCCGCCGGCACCTCCGCCCTCCCGGGCAGATCGGCGGTCCCCTCCACTGCCGGCGGATGCGCCGGCGCCGGCGTGCGTACGGCATCGGCGAGCCCCCTTTCGGCCAGGACCGGCGGATGCACACCACGCACCAGACCACGCAGATCGGCGAGTGCGGCGGCGGCGTTGCCCCGCGCATCGGTCACCATCGCCTGCACCTCGGGCTGCCGGCCGCCCAGCCGCCGCTCGATCGACCGCAGCGTCATGCCGATGGCGACGGCGTTCGTCAGGAGGCCGGCGGGATTCCGCAGTCATGACACCGGGGGCGCGCGCGGTGGAGCCATGCTCAGGACTTGTGGATCGGTCTCGGGAGGGATGCCTCGCGGAACGCGGAGGGCGTACCTTCCCGAGTGATCGACTTCTGGTCATCGAGTAGGCCCGCGTTGCACCGCGGGTCGGGAAGGCACGCCCGTGCTCAGCGTAGTCAACAACGACGGAGCCACCGAGACCGGCTCCCTGATGGACGACATCGTGCGCGAGGGCGCCCGGCGGATGCTCGCCGCGGCCCTGGAGGTCGAAGTCAACCAGTACATAGCCGAGTTGACCGACCAGCGAGACGAGGCCGGCCGCCGCCTCGTGGTCCGCAACGGCCATCACCGCGAGCGGACGGTGACCACCGCCGCCGGGCCGATCGAGGTGAAGGCGCCCCGCGTGAACGACAAGCGCGTCGATACGGAGACCGGTGAGCGTAAGCGGTTCTCGTCGCAGATCCTCGCACCGTGGTGCCGCAAGTCCCCGAAGATCAGCGAGGTCCTGCCCCTGCTCTACCTGCACGGACTGTCCTCCGGGGACTTCGTGCCCGCGATGGAACAGTTCCTCGGCTCCTCCGCCGGCCTCTCCCCGGCGACGGTGACCCGGCTGACGAAGCAGTGGAGCGAGGACCACACCGCCTTCCAGGCCCGTGACCTGTCGGACTCCGACTACGTCTACGTGTGGGCCGACGGCGTCCACCCCAAGGTCCGCCTCGGCCAGGCCCACTCCTGCGTCCTGGTCCTCATGGGCGTGCGCGCGGACGGCCGCAAGGAACTCATCGCGCTCGCCGAGGCCTGCGCGAGTCGACCGAGTCGTGGGTCGACCTCCTGCGGGACTGCCGCCGACGCGGCATGCGCGATCCCGAACTCGTCGTCGGCGACGGCGCGATGGGCCTGTGGCGTGCGCTCGCGGAGGTGTTTCCGCAGGCCAGGCACCAGAGGTGCTGGGTTCACAAAACCCGCAACGTGGTCAACGCGCTGCCGAAGTCCGCACAGCCCGGCGCGAAGAAGGCCCTGCAGGAGATCTACAACGCCGAGGACCGCGACCACGCCGAGAGGGCCGTCAAGGACTTCGAGCGCACCTACGGAACGAAATGGCCCAAGGCGACGAAGAAGGTCACCGGCGAGGCGGACGAACTCCTCACGTTCTACGACTTCCCCGCCGAGCACTGGGTGCACCTGCGCACGACTAACCCCATCGAGAGCACTTTCAGCACCGTGAAGCTGAGGACGAAGGTCACCCGCGGAGCCGGAAGCCCGACCGCCGCCCTGGCCATGGTGTTCAAGCTCGTAGAGTCCGCCCAGGCCCGCTGGCGCGCGATCACCGCACCCCACCTCGTCGCCCTCGTCCGCAACGGCGCCATCTTCAAGAACGGCCACCTCGTCGAACGTCCCGAGGCGAGCGCAGCATGACCGCGAACGGGAATCGTCCACTGCTCTTCCTGGACGTCGACGGGCCGCTCCTGCCGTTCGGTGATGGCCCGCAGCGAGGGCCGGCGGGCACCGCACCGGACTCGCACCTGGCACGGCTCGTCCCGCAGGTCGGGCCGCGGCTCGCGGCGCTGCCGTGCGACCTGGTCTGGGCCACAACCTGGGAAGAGGAGGCGAATATCGAACTGGCACCGCGACTTGGCCTGCCGAAGCTGCCGTCCGTGAACTGGACGGAGCCCTCAGCCGCACACGAACGCGAGGATCAGTGGTTCGGGCTCCACTGGAAGACCCGAACCCTCGTGGCTTGGGCGGACGGACGCCCGTTCGCCTGGGTCGACGATGAGATCACCGACGCCGATCGGGACTGGGTGTCCACCCGCCACCCCGCGCCGGTCCTCCTCCATCACGTTGCGTCGTCTCGCGGCCTCACCGACCAGGACTTCGCAGTCCTTGATCAATGGCTGAGTTGATCCGCGGCATCCACCTCCAGGTGCTGGCGGACTACCGGCTGGAGGCGCGATCCCGGACGTCGCCGACCGGTCGGCGGTCCCGGTGGACATCGACGTCGACGTGCCGGGGCGGATGCCGGAAGCGGTCGAGGCCACCGCATACTTCGTGGTGTGCGAGGCGCTAACGAACGTCGCCAGGCACAGCGGCGCGACCCGGGCGAGCGTGACGGGCCGGTACGCCGACGGCCGCCTCACCGTC
>NZ_JBEOVN010000169.1:0-17003 GCF_040295565.1 Streptomyces sp. NPDC002785
CCCGGATTCCGGGGCCGCCGCCGTTGTCGTACACCGTCAGGCGCGGGGCACATCGCCGCCCGACGCCGCGTCGACCACCGTCCGGTCGCCGAGCGGGGCGTCCAGCGTCACCGTCCGGGTCAGCTCCTTGGCGATCATGATGCAGACCTTCTTCTCGGCCGGCTTCGACTCCGCCACCGTCACCCGCACCGTGTTCCCGTCCTCGGTCGCGCTCACCGCGTACTTACTGCACACCCCGCCCCAGAACGTCACCGACAGGGTCCGCCCGTCGGCGTTGTACGACAGGATCTGCCGCGGGGACCCCTCGGCGTTCCCCGGGGGCGGGGTATTCGCGGACGATGCGTTCTGCGCCAGGTACGCGGGGTCCACGGCGATCTGCGATACGGTGCCACCCGTACCGCCCGCGGCCGGCCGCACCGAGAAGAGCCAGGACGGTACGAGCGTCTGCTTGCCCGCCACGTACTGCTTGGTCAGCCCGAAAACCGCCTTGTCGACCGTCACGGTCGTCGTCGGCCGCTCCGCCCCGGTCCGCGTCCCGCAGTGGACCTCCGGCGACTTCAGGCCGTCTTGCAGCGGTACGGGAGTCGCACACCCGCCGACGTCCACGCGCCCGCCCGTCCGGGGCGCCGCCCCGTTCAGCTGCTTCAGCGCCTCGCCCGCGCTGATCACCGGATAGCTGTCACCCTTCTCCGGCACCTTCAACTGTCCACTGCCGCCGACCACTTCACCGCCCGAACCCACTTGGATCCCGGTCGACCAGCCGTAGGTGGGAAGTCCGTCCACCACCGGGTCGGCGTTCACCACCCGTACCGAACCCATGAGTTGGCGGGCGTCGAGGGTGGAGTCGTCCTGCCCCGCCGCCTTCAGGACCGGTGTCGCGGCAGCCCTGGCGGTACTCTCGCTCACCGGGGAGCCGCTGCCGTCCGGGGGCAGTTTCTTGCTCGAACAGGCCGTGGCGCTCTCGCAGTTGTCCGTACCGCCGGAGCCGTACCGGGCGAAGCTCCAGGTGCCCGGAGCCTGCTTGTTCACCCGGAGGAGCGGGCCCGAGCCGTCCCCGTCGGCCCCCACCTTCCAGGACGCGCCCTCCGCCCGCGGCGTGCCCTGCACCCCCAGTGCCTTCGCCAGCCGGGCCACCTCCGCCTCGGTGACCGTTCCCTCCCCTCGGTGCACCGCGGCCGTACGCGGCCCCTCGGGCAGCTTGCCGGACGCGCGGTAGACGACTCGGCCGCCGTTCGGATCGGGCTCACCGATCGCGATGCCTCGGGAGGGCCCGTCGGGTGCCGTCGGGGCGCCTGCGCGCCCGTCCAGGGGTAGCGGGGGAGGGGTGCGCTCCGCACTGCCCGCCGCACTGTCACTGCTCCTGCCGTCGCCGTCCGCGGCGGTCGCGGCCCAGTACGCACCGCCGCCCCCGGCCAGCAGTACGGCTGCCGCCACCGAGGCCACGGCGAGCGGCGAACGCCGCCGGGGGCCGGTCACGTCGTTGTCGGGTCGCTCGGTGCTCACCGGATCGCTCCTTCGCCTGCATCGCCGCCACAGGCCGTTACCCGGCCTGCCGTCCGTCCCGCGGATGGGGACAACGGTGGGACGGGGCACAGGAGCACACGGTTCCCTCAGGGGTGTCGGACGCGATCGGTGCCGGTCTCAGTCGCCGTATTCGGACATGGCGTCGATCAGCCGGGCGGACGCGGCGGGCACGGTAACCCCGTGAACCAGGGACGGCGCCACCCGAACGGGGGCAGACTTCGCGGGGACCACCCAGTGCGGAGCCATCCGGGCGCAGTCACCGCGCAGCTCGGCCAGGCTGATCTCGGACTCGCGTGTGGCGCTGTGGTTCGACATATCCGCACCGTAGGCACCGCACGCCTCAGGAAGAAAGCCCTACTATCGGGTAGTTTTTCCCTCTTCAGGGCGAGTGCGGGGAACGGGTAGCGTGAACTGTCACGCCGCCCCGGGAACGCAGTCACCCGTTCCCCCCGATCTCCGCAGGAGCAGTCTCCCCGTGCGAATCGCAGTCACCGGCTCCATCGCCACCGATCACCTCATGACCTTTCCCGGCCGTTTTGCCGACCAGCTGGTCGCGGATCAGCTGCACACGGTCTCGCTCTCCTTCCTGGTCGACAACCTCGACGTGCGCCGGGGCGGTGTCGCCGCCAATATCTGTTTCGGCATGGGTCTGCTGGGCACGAACCCGATCCTGGTCGGTGCAGCGGGCTCCGACTTCGACGAGTACCGCGCCTGGCTCGACCGCCATGGTGTCGACACCGGTTCGGTCCGGATCTCCGAGGTCCTGCACACCGCCCGCTTCGTCTGCACGACGGATGCCGACCACAACCAGATCGGCTCCTTCTACACGGGCGCGATGAGCGAGGCCCGGCTCATCGAGCTGAAGGCCGTCGCTGACCGCGTCGGCGGCCTCGACCTCGTCTCGATCGGCGCCGACGACCCCGAGGGGATGCTCCGCCACACCGAGGAGTGCCGCTCCCGCGGAATCCCGTTCGCCGCGGACTTCTCGCAGCAGATCGCCCGGATGGACGGCGACGAGATCCGGATTCTCCTCGACGGCGCCACGTACCTCTTCTCCAACGAGTACGAGAAGGGGCTCATCGAGTCCAAGACCGGCTGGAGCGACGAGGAGATCCTGGCCAAGGTCGGCCACCGGGTCACCACGCTGGGCGCCCGCGGTGTCCGGATCGAGCGGACCGGCCAGGAGACGATCGAGGTCGGCTGCCCGGAAGAGGAGATCAAGGCCGACCCGACCGGCGTCGGCGACGCCTTCCGGGCCGGTTTCCTCTCCGGTCTCGCCTGGGGCGTCGGCCTGGAGCGCGCCGCCCAGGTCGGCTGCATGCTCGCCACCCTGGTCATCGAGACGGTCGGCACCCAGGAGTACACCCTGCGCCGCACCCACTTCATGGACCGCTTCACCAAGGCGTACGGCCACGACGCCGCCGCCGAGGTCCGCACCCATCTGGGCTGATCCGGAGAAGCACCTCAGGTCAGCCGGCGGACCACATAGGCCGAGCCACGGTCCGCCGGCTCCTCGCCCACGTACTCCTGCTCGCGCATCGCGCACCAGGCCGGGATGTCCAGGCGCGCCGCCTCGTCGTCGGAGAGCACGGTCACCGTCCCTCCCGGCGGTACCTCCCCGATCACCTTTGCGAGCTCGATCACAGGGATCGGACAGCGCTTCCCGAGGGCGTCGATGACCAGGGACGCGGTCAGGGCAGGGGAGCGGGGCGCCGAAACGGGCGCCCCCAGCCTCTCCCGCACCTCTGCCACCACCCGGGGCAGCACGTCCAGGAAGCGCTCGACCTCCTCGTCCGCGGTGCCGGACGGCAGTGACACCCGTACGTTCCCCTCCGACAGCACCCCCATCGCCCTGAGCACATGGCTCGGCGTGAGCGTGCTGCTGGTGCAGGACGAACCGGATGACACGGAGAATTCGGCCCGGTCCAATTCGTGGAGCAGTGTCTCTCCATCGACATAGAGACAGGAGAAGGTCACCAGATGCGGCAGCCGCCGCACCGGATCACCGACCACCTCCACATCGCTCACCAGCTGCGGCACCCGGGCCCTGATGCGGTCCACCAGGGCCCGCAGCCGCACGGACTCCGCCGCCGCCTGCGCCCGCACCGCCCGCAGCGATGCCGCCGCGGCCACGATCGCCGGAAGGTTCTCGAAACCCGCGGCCCGCCCCGATTCCCGTTCGTCGGCCGGCCCCTGGGCCGCGAACCGCACCCCCTTGCGTACCGCCAGGAGCCCGACACCCGAGGGCCCGCCCCACTTGTGGGCGCTGGCCGCCAGCAGCGACCAGCCGTCCGGCACGGGCCCCCAGCCCAGTGACTGTGCGGCGTCCACCAGCAGCGGCACTCCCGCCGCCCGGCAGGCCTCCGCGACCTCGGCCACCGGCTGCTCGGTGCCGACCTCGTGATTGGCGGACTGCAGACATGCCAGCGCGGTGTCCTCGCGCAGCACATCCGCGTACGCCGCCGCGCTCACCGCCCCCGACCGGTCCACCGCGACCTCGGAGACCGATCCGCCCTGCGCCTCATGGGCCGCGGCCGAATGGAGCACCGACGAGTGCTCCACCGCGGAAACGACCAGATGGCGGCCGGTACGCCGTCGCCCCGCGAGAGCCCCGGAAATTCCGGAGTGCACCGCTCGCGTCCCCGAAGGAGTGAACGTGAGCTCGTCCGGACGGCACCCGACGGCCTCCGCGGCGGTCTCCCGGGCCGCGTCCAGCAACAGCCGGGCCCGCCGCCCCTCGCGGTAGAGCCTGGCCGGGTCGGCCCACCCCTCGTCCAGCGCGGCAAGCAGCGCCTGGCGTGCGACGGGGTGCAGGGGAGCGGAGGATGCGGCGTCGAAGTAGGGCACACGACCACGCTAGTGCCCCTCCCGGCAAGCTGTGCCCCGTCGCGCCGCCCAGCACGCACGCTCCCTACGGGGCAGACATTGCCGGTCACGGCACTGGCCCGCGCCGGGCCCGCACCCGGGGACGGGCCGCCCGCCCAGTCAGGAGAGAGGGCGTCAGATGATGGCCGGAGGCCCGTATTCCACCCCTTCGGGGAGTCGGACGGCGCGTTGGGCACCCTCCCCGCGCGACCCCAAATAGCGTCCAGTAGGGTTTGGTCCGCATAAACATCCAAACCCCTGCTCGCGTCAGGGAGCGACCGACCAGACAACGGCCGCGCCTATGCGCGGGCGAGACTCTCGGGAAGGCGCTACGTGAGTCCCAACGGCTCCGACCGCTCGTCGCGGCGCCCGATGCGGCGGAAGCTGCCGCAGGTGCTGACTGCGGGCCTGATCCTGGCGACCGCAACCGGTTGCACATACAAGGACTTCCCCCGCCTTGGTATGCCTACGCCGGTAACGGAAGAGGCACCACGGATCCTTTCTCTCTGGCAGGGCTCGTGGGCGGCAGCGCTCGTCACGGGCGTGCTGGTCTGGGGTCTGATCCTGTGGAGCGTCTTCTTCCACCGGCGCAGCCGCACCAAGGTCGAGGTTCCTCCGCAGACCAGGTACAACATGCCCATCGAGGCGCTGTACACAGTGGTCCCTCTGATCATCGTCTCGGTGTTCTTCTACTTCACCGCGCGCGATCAATCGAAGCTCCTCACTCTCTCCCCGAAGCCTGCCCACACCATCAACGTGGTCGGCTATCAGTGGAGCTGGGCCTTCAACTACATCGAGAACGTGGACGGCTCGGCCGCCACGGGCAGCGAAACCTCCAAGGAGCTCGACGCCATCCCCAACCGGTTCCGGGATGAATTCCCCAAGGGTGCCGAGGGTGTCTACGACTACGGCATCCCGGGCACCCGGAACCCGCAGAACGGCAACCCGGGTCCGACCCTGTGGCTGCCGAAGGGCGAGAAGGTCCGCTTCGTTCTGACTTCGCGTGACGTCATCCACTCCTTCTGGGTGGTGCCGTTCCTCATGAAGCAGGACGTCTTCCCGGGCCACACCAACGCCTTCGAGGTGACTCCCAACCAGGAGGGCACCTTCATGGGCAAGTGCGCCGAGCTCTGCGGCGTCGACCACTCCCGGATGCTCTTCAACGTCAAGGTCGTCTCCCCGGAGCGCTACCAGGCGCACCTCAAGGAGCTGGCGAAGAAGGGCCAGACGGGCTACGTGCCGGCCGGCATCGAGCAGACTGACCCGGCCAGGAATGCGGAGACGAACAAACTGTGAGCATCCTCAACGAACCTCAGGGTGCCGCGGCAGCAGACGACTCGTACGAGGACGAGCTGCCGGTCCGGCGCAAGCAGCCGGGAAACGTCGTCATCAAGTGGCTGACCACCACTGACCACAAGACGATCGGCACGATGTACCTGGTCACTTCGTTCGCGTTCTTCTGCATCGGCGGTCTGATGGCGCTCTTCATGCGCGCCGAACTGGCCCGTCCCGGCACGCAGATCATGTCGAACGAGCAGTTCAACCAGGCGTTCACGATGCACGGCACGATCATGCTGCTGATGTTCGCGACGCCGCTGTTCGCCGGATTCGCGAACTGGATCATGCCGCTGCAGATCGGTGCGCCCGATGTGGCGTTCCCGCGGCTGAACATGTTCGCGTACTGGCTGTACCTCTTCGGCTCGCTCATCGCGGTGGCCGGCTTCCTCACCCCGCAGGGTGCGGCCGACTTCGGCTGGTTCGCCTACTCCCCGCTGACCGACGCGGTCCGCTCGCCGGCCATCGGCGGCGACATGTGGATCATGGGTCTGGCCTTCTCCGGCTTCGGCACGATCCTCGGTTCGGTCAACTTCATCACCACGATCATCTGCATGCGTGCCCCTGGCATGACGATGTTCCGTATGCCGATCTTCGCCTGGAACGTCCTGCTGACCGGTGTGCTGGTCCTGCTGGCCTTCCCGGTCCTCGCCGCCGCGCTCTTCGCGCTGGAGGCGGACCGTAAATTCGGTGCGCATGTATTCGACGCGGCCAATGGCGGGCCATTGCTCTGGCAACACCTCTTCTGGTTCTTCGGCCATCCAGAGGTGTACATCATCGCTTTGCCGTTCTTCGGAATCATTTCCGAGATCATTCCGGTGTTCAGCCGGAAGCCGATGTTCGGTTACATCGGTCTGATCAGTGCCACGATCGCCATCGCGGGTCTTTCCGTGACGGTGTGGGCGCACCACATGTACGCCACCGGCGGTGTGCTGTTGCCGTTCTTCTCCTTCATGACGTTCCTCATCGCGGTACCCACCGGGGTGAAGTTCTTCAACTGGATCGGCACGATGTGGAAGGGGTCCTTGTCCTTCGAGACACCGATGCTCTGGGCCGTCGGCTTCCTGATCACCTTCACCTTCGGTGGTCTGACCGGCGTGATCCTCGCGTCGCCCCCGCTGGACTTCCACGTCACGGACTCGTACTTCGTCGTCGCGCACTTCCACTACGTCATCTTCGGCACCGTGGTCTTCGCGATGTTCGCCGGATTCCACTTCTGGTGGCCGAAGTTCACCGGCAAGATGCTGGACGAGCGGCTCGGCAAGATCACGTTCTGGACGCTGTTCGTGGGCTTCCACGGCACGTTCCTGGTGCAGCACTGGCTGGGTGCCGAGGGCATGCCGCGTCGTTACGCGGACTACCTCGCCGCAGACGGCTTCACCGCGCTGAACACGGTCTCGACGATCTCCTCGTTCCTGCTCGGCCTGTCGATGCTGCCGTTCTTCTACAACGTGTGGAAGACGGCCAAGTACGGCAAGAAGATCGAGGTCGACGACCCGTGGGGCTACGGCCGCTCGCTGGAGTGGGCGACCTCCTGCCCGCCGCCGCGGCACAACTTCCTCACGCTGCCACGGATCCGTTCCGAATCCCCGGCGTTCGACCTGCATCACCCGGAGATCTCGGCGCTCGAGCAGCTGGAGCACCACTCCGCGGATGACAAGGCCCTCGCCGGCGGCAAGGAGACGGGCAAGTGAATATCCAGGGCAAGATGTTCCTCTGGCTGAGCGTCTTCATGCTCGCCATGGCCATCACGTACGGCGTGTGGTCGAAGGAGCCGGCCGGTACCACCGCGCTCGTCCTGGGCTTCGGCCTGAGCGTCATGATCGGCTTCTACCTCGCCTTCACGGCGCAGCGGGTCGACGCCATGGCTCAGGACAACAAGGAAGCCGACATCGCGGACGAGGCCGGCGAAGTGGGGTTCTTCGCCCCGCACAGCTGGCAGCCGCTCTCGCTGGCCTTCGGTGGTGCCCTCGCCTTCCTGGGCATCGTCTTCGGCTGGTGGCTGCTCTACTTCTCGGCCCCGATGATCCTGATCGGTCTGTTCGGCTGGGTCTTCGAGTACTACCACGGTGAGAACCGCACCCAGTGACAGTGAGTCACCGCTCCACCTGACGGGGGGCCTGTACTTCTTCATCAAAAGAAGTACGGGTCCCCCGTTTGCAGTCATATTTCGCGCTAATAGGGATGAACCTCCATAGCGTGAGTTCATGAACCACACGCCGCGCTTTTGCCCCGTAGCGAGTTGCACCCTGCTGGTCGTGACCCTGGTCGCAGGTGTGGCCGCCTGTGGAGGGTCCAGGAGCCACCCGCTCGCGGCGAAACCGTACGACGCGGTGGACGAGATCTCCTTCAACGCCCCCAAGGGCGACGAGAAGGCCGACTCCGACAAGCCGCTCGAAGTAGCCGTCAACGGCGACGACGGCCGGATCACGGACGTGTCGGCCGTGGACGCGATCGGGCGCCATCTGGCCGGCGAGCTCGACGCCGACGGGAGGCGCTGGCACTCCACCTCCCCGCTCGCCGCCGGCACCCGCTACACCGTCCGGGTCAGCATGGAGGACGACGACGGCGACCCGGGCAGCCACACGCTGTCCTTCGAGACCGCCTCCGCCAAGGCCAAGAAGCTCCTGAACGTCACCTTCGGCCCTCAGGCGGGCACCTACGGCGTCGGACAGCCCGTCACAGCGGAACTCAGCGCTCCGGTCAAGGACAAGGCGTCCAGGGCCATCGTGGAGCGCGCCCTGCGGGTCCGCTCCACGCCCGCTGTGACCGGCTCCTGGTACTGGGTCGACGACAAGATCCTGCACTACCGCCCCAAGGACTACTGGCCCGCCAAGGCCACCATCGACGTCACCGGCGGCCTGGCGGGCATCAAGGTCACCGACAAGCTGTACGGAGCCCCCACGAAGGCGCTGAAGCTCACCACGGGCGACCGTGTCGAGGCCCTCACCGACGCCGCCGCGCACACGATGACCGTCAAGCGCAACGGGAAAGTGATCAACACCATTCCGGTGACCACCGGCAAGCCCGGCTTCTTCACCCGAAACGGCGTCAAGGTCGTGCTGAGCAAGGAGTACTCCGTACGCATGCGCGCCGAGACGATCGGCATCGCGGAGGGCTCGTCCGACTCGTACGACCTGCAGGTCTACTACGCGGCCCGCGTCACCTGGAGCGGCGAGTACGTGCACGCGGCCCCCTGGTCCACAGGTTCGCAGGGGTTCGCGAACGTCAGCCACGGCTGTACGGGCATGAGCACCAGCCTGGCCGAGTGGTTCTACAACACCGTGCGCCCGGGCGACATCGTCCAGGTCGTCGGCAGCGAGGGCGAGATGATGACGCCGTTCGACAACGGCTACGGCGACTGGAACCTGCCCTGGGCCAAATGGCAGCAGGGCAGCGCGCTGCAGAAGAACGACGCCCCGGACCGCACGGACACGATCCAGGCGGCGAGACTGCGCCCCGAGGTCTGACCGACCCCGGGGAGTGCGCTGCCCCTCAGCGGAACGGCGGCAGGCCTCAGGCGTCCACGCAGTCCCTGCTGCGCAGCAGAGCGGCCAGGGCGTCCGCGAACTCGACCGGTTCGACCGGCAGGGTCACCGCGGCGTCCGCGCGGCTCCAGGTGGCCAGCCAGGCGTCCTGCGGGCGCCCGATCAGCAGCAGTACGGGCGGGCAGTGGAAGATCTCGTCCTTGATCTGCCGGCAGACGCCCATGCCGCCCGCGGGTGACGTCTCGCCGTCCAGCACACAGACATCGATGCCACCGTTGTCCAGCGCCTCCAGGACGGCCGGCAGGGTGGCGCACTCAAGGAACTCCACCGGTGGCACGTCGGCCGCGGGCCTGCGCCCGGCTGCCAGCCTCACCTGCTCACGGGTGTTGGCGTCGTCGCTGTAGACCAGGACCGTGGCGGTCGGCTGCATTGTTCCTCCGTGACATCTGTGTCTTCGGGGCTTTCCGGGCATGAACCGATGCGCGGATCGTACTCCGCCCGATGGCCTGTCAGTACCGTCCGGGACAGCGGATTCATGGGCCGTTCGGGGAAGGCACACCCTGTTGACACACCGAACGGCACCCCCCGGAGTGAGGGCGGGATAAGGGACCGACATAATGTCGGTCGTGGCGACAGCAACGACAGTAGAAACCGGGCACGCGCACCCGTCGGTCAATCGACCGAACCTCACCAGCGTCGGAACCATCATCTGGTTGAGTTCCGAGCTGATGTTCTTCGCGGCCCTCTTCGCGATGTACTTCACCCTGCGATCGGTGATGGGACCGGATCACTGGAAGGAAATGGCTTCGGCCCTGAACTTCCCGTTCTCCGCGACGAACACCACGATCCTGGTGCTCTCCTCACTCACCTGCCAGCTCGGCGTCTTCGCCGCGGAGCGGGGCGACGTGAAGAAGCTCCGTACCTGGTTCGTGATCACTTTCGTGATGGGTGCGATCTTCATCGGAGGCCAGATCTTCGAGTACACCGAGCTGGTGAAGGAGCACGGCCTCTCGCTGTCCTCCGACCCGTACGGCTCGGTGTTCTACCTGACGACCGGCTTCCACGGGCTGCACGTGACAGGCGGTCTCATCGCCTTCCTGCTCGTTCTGGGCAGGACATACGCAGCCAAGAGGTTCACCCACGAACAGGCCACCGCTGCCATCGTCGTGTCCTATTACTGGCACTTCGTCGATGTCGTATGGATCGGCCTCTTCGCCACGATCTACATGATCAAGTAACCGGGCTCGAACCCGAACCACATCCAGCATCGACGCAGAAGATCCTGACACCGGGGTAATCCGTGAAAAAGCTCTCCGCACGACGACGCCATCCGTTGGCGGCGGTCGTCGTACTACTCCTCGCGCTGGCGGCCACTGGGGGGCTGTACGCCGCGTTTGCGCCCGTGAGTAAGGCGCAGGCCGACGACACCGCCCAGTCCCTCGCCATCGATGAGGGCAAGAAGCTGTACTCCGTCGGTTGCGCCAGCTGCCACGGAACCGGCGGTCAGGGCACCACCGACGGGCCGAGCCTGGTCGGCGTGGGCTCCGCCGCCGTGGACTTCCAGGTCGGTACGGGCCGTATGCCGGCGCAGCAGCCGGGCGCCCAGGTACCGAAGAAGAAGGTCATCTACAGCCAGGCCGAGATCGACCAGCTCGCGGCGTACGTCGCGTCGCTCGGCGCCGGTCCGATCGTTCCGACCAAGAATCAGGTCAGTCCTGACGGTGCGGACATCGCCAAGGGTGGCGACCTGTTCCGTAACAACTGCGCCCAGTGCCACAACTTCACCGGTGAGGGTGGTGCGCTGTCGAACGGCAAGTACGCGCCCAGCCTTGAAGGCGTGGACCCGAAGCACATCTACGAGGCCATGCAGACCGGCCCGCAGAGCATGCCGTCCTTCCCGGACACGACGATGCCCGAGCAGCAGAAGCGGGACATCATCGCGTACGTCCAGACCGTGAACGGTGACCAGACGGCAAACCCGGGTGGTCTCAAGCTGGGTGGCCTGGGGCCGGTCAGCGAGGGCCTGTTCGCCTGGATCTTCGGGCTCGGCGCACTGATCGCAGTTGCCATTTGGGTCGCGGCCCACACCGCTAAGGCCAAGAAGTCATGAGTAGCCAAGAGATTCCAGACGAGAACCTGCCCGCTGAGCAGGACCACGCGCATGGCGCGGTAAAGGTCGCGGACGACCCGTTCGCCGACCCGGGGCTGCCGGCCCACAAGCCGCGCATCCAGGACATCGACGAACGGGCCGCGAAGCGCTCCGAGCGCGCCGTCGCGTTCATGTTCACGCTGTCCATGCTGGCGACGATCGGCTTCATCGCCTCGTACGTCATCTTCCCGGTCGACAAGATCGTGTACATCTGGCCCTTCGGCCATGTGAGCGCGCTCAACTTCTCCCTGGGTCTGACCCTGGGCGTGGCCCTCTTCGCGATCGGCGCCGGTGCCGTCCACTGGGCGCGCACCCTGATGTCCGACGTGGAGGTAGCCGACGACCGGCACCCCATCGAGGCCGAGCCCGAGGTCAAGGCGAAGGTCCTCGCAGACTTCGCGGCAGGTGCCGAGGAGTCCGCGTTCGGCCGGCGCAAGCTGATCCGTAACACCATGTTCGGCGCGCTGGCCCTGGTGCCGCTCTCCGGTGTGGTGCTGCTGCGCGACCTCGGTCCGCTGCCGGAGAAGAAGCTCCGCAACACCCTGTGGGCCAAGGGCAAGCAGCTCATCAACATGAACACGATGGAGCCGCTGCGTCCCGAGGACGTCGCCGTCGGTTCGCTGACCTTCGCCATGCCCGAGGGCCTGTCGGAGCACGCGGAGGACTTCCAGAACCAGATCGCCAAGGCCGCGCTGATGATCATCCGTATCGAGCCGGAGAACATCAAGGACAAGCGCCAGCGCGAGTGGGCCCACGAGGGAGTCGTGGCCTTCTCCAAGATCTGCACCCACGTCGGCTGCCCGATCAGCCTGTACGAGCAGCAGACGCACCACGTGCTCTGCCCGTGCCACCAGTCCACCTTCGACCTCTCCGACGGCGCCCGCGTCATCTTCGGTCCGGCCGGTCACGCTCTTCCGCAGCTGCGGATCGGTGTGAACAGTGAGGGCAACCTCGAGGCGCTCGGTGACTTCGAAGAGCCCGTCGGTCCTGCATTCTGGGAGCGCGGATGAGTACTGCGACCACGAACACATCCGGTGCTGCCGCACCGGGCAATCGCAAGGCGCCCGCCGGTGAGCGGGTGGCCGACTGGGCGGACGGCCGGCTCGGGATCTACTCCCTGGCCAAGTCCAACATGCGCAAGATCTTCCCGGACCACTGGTCCTTCATGCTCGGTGAGATCGCTCTTTACAGCTTCATCATCATCATCATCACTGGTGTGTATCTGACGCTGTTCTTCCAGCCGAGCATGGGCGAAGTCGTGTACCACGGCTCGTACGAGCCGATGCAGGGCATCCGGATGTCCGAGGCCTACGCCTCGACGCTGGACATCAGCTTCGACGTCCGCGGTGGTCTGCTGGTTCGCCAGATCCACCACTGGGCCGCGCTGATCTTCCTGGCCGGCATGTTCGTGCACATGATGCGCGTCTTCTTCACGGGTGCGTTCCGCAAGCCGCGTGAGATCAACTGGCTGTTCGGCTTCCTGCTGTTCGTGCTGGGTATGTTCACCGGCTTCACCGGCTACTCGCTCCCGGACGACCTGCTCTCCGGTACGGGTGTCCGCTTCACCCAGGGCGCGATCCTGTCGATGCCGGTTGTCGGCACGTACCTCTCGATGTTCCTGTTCGGCGGAGAGTTCCCCGGTCACGACTTCGTCGGCCGGTTCTACTCGATCCACATCCTGCTGCTGCCGGGCATCATGCTCGGCCTGCTGGTGGCGCACCTGATCCTGGTCTTCTACCACAAGCACACGCAGTTCGCGGGTCCCGGCCGCACCAACAAGAACGTCGTCGGCATGCCGCTGCTGCCGGTGTACATGGCGAAGGCCGGTGGCTTCTTCTTCCTGGTCTTCGGCATCATCGCCATCATCGCGGCCATCGCCTCGATCAACCCGATCTGGGCCATCGGCCCGTACCGCCCGGACCAGGTGTCCACCGGCGCACAGCCCGACTGGTACATGGGCTTCGCCGAGGGTCTGATCCGAGTGATGCCTGGCTGGGAGATCAACCTCTGGGGCCACACGCTCGTCCTGGGTGTGTTCATCCCGCTGATGGTCTTCGGACTGGTACTCGCGGTCATCGCGGTCTACCCGTTCATCGAGTCCTGGATCACCGGGGACAAGCGCGAGCACCACATCCTGGACCGCCCGCGCAACGCTCCGACCCGGACGGCCTTCGGCGTCGCCTGGATCACCGAGTACGTCGTCGTCTTCATCGGCGGTGCCAACGACCTGTGGGCCACGCACTTCCACCTGTCGCTGAACGCCATCTCCTGGTTCGTCCGGATCTTCATCTTCGCCGGCCCGATCATCGCGTTCATCGCCACCAGGCGGATCTGCCTGGGTCTCCAGCGCCGTGACAAGGAGAAGGTGCTGCACGGGCGCGAGTCCGGCATCATCAAGCGCCTGCCGCACGGTGAGTTCGTCGAGATCCACGAGCCGCTCAGCCCCGAGCAGCTGCACACGCTCACCGCGCACGAGCAGTACAAGCCGGTCGAGATCGGCCCGACGGTCGACAAGAACGGTGTCGAGCGCAAGGTGTCCGTACTGCAGAAGCTGCGGGCCAGGCTCAGCAAGGGCTACTACGGCGAGAACAACCAGATCGCCAAGCCCACCGCCGAGGAGTACAAGGAGATCACCAGCGGCCACGGTCACCACTGATCGCCTGAACTGATCGCCACAGCAGGAGCCCCGTCCATCCGATGGACGGGGCTCTTCGCTGTCCGCGGCGCTCGATAGGGTGGGGGCAACCCCCTTTTATCTGTGGACCCCAGGAGCGGACCATGAACGTTGTGACCCCGGTCGGCGGCGACAGCGTGGCGGACCGTTCCTGGCCCGGCGTGCTGAACCCGCTGCTGCGCGGCGAGAACCTGACCGCGGACGACACCGCATGGGCGATGGACCGCATCATGAGCGGTGAGGCGACCGATGTACAGATCGCCGGGTTCGCGGTGGCCCTGCGGGCCAAGGGTGAGACGGTCGACGAGGTGTCCGGCCTGGTGCGCGCGATGTACGAGCACGCCAACACCATCCACGTACCCGGTCGCACGGTCGACATCGTCGGCACCGGCGGCGACCTCGCCAAGACGGTCAACATCTCCACGATGTCGGCGATCGTCATCGCGGGTGCCGGCGCCAAGGTCGTCAAGCACGGCAACCGCGCCTCCTCGTCGGCGAGCGGTTCCTCCGACGTGCTGGAGAGGCTCGGCGTCAATCTGGAGCTCAGTGCGCAGCGGGTCGTCGAGGTCGCCGAGGCGGCGGGCATCACCTTCTGCTTCGCGGTGAAGTTCCACCCCGCCCTGCGCTACGCCGCCAGGGCCCGCAAGGAGCTCGGCGCCCCGACGACGTTCAACATCCTCGGGCCGCTCACCAACCCGGCCAGGGTGCGCTCCCAGGCCATCGGCGTCGCCGACCCGCGGATGGCGCCCATCGTCGCCGGTGTCCTCGCCGAGCGCGGCAATTCGGCGCTGGTCTTCCGTGGTGACGACGGTCTGGACGAGTTGGCGACGACCTCGACCTCACGCGTCTGGGTGGTCCGGGACGGATCGGTGCGCGAGGAGGCGTTCGACCCGCGCGACGTCGGTCTGGAGCTGGTGCCGGCACAGGCGCTGCGCGGCGCCGACGCCTCGTACAACGCGGAGGTGGCCCGCCGGGTGCTGGCCGGCGAGCGAGGGCCCGTACGGGAGGCCGTGCTGCTCAATTCGGCGGCGGCGCTGGTCGCGCTGGACCCGACGGACGGCACGCTGAACGAGCAGCTCGCCGCCGGGATCGAGAAGGCCGCCGAGTCCATCGACTCGGGGGCGGCCCGGCAGGCGCTGGAGCGCTGGGTGGCGGTCAGTAACGCCTGACCGGACGGAATGTGGCGCGGGGCGCGGTCCAGATCTCGGACCGCGCCTTGCGCGTTGACGTACGTATGGCAGGATGCTGGGCAGGTCATGAGTGACAGCGACTACGGCCCCGGCCCGCTGTCCGGCAACCCTCCGTCCGTGGCGGGGTGCCCCGGGTGAAGACCAGGCCGTAGGCAGCGAGGTCTGCGGCAAGCGCGGGCCCCTCGGCATCTGTGAATGCCAGCCCCCGGGGTCCTGGTCCCTAGGGAGTCTCTTGTGAGCACGCGAATGCGATAGGGCTTCTCGGCCCTTCTCCGCACACCCTTCTTCACTTTCTGCTGCGTCGACGCGTATCCGCGGCGCATGCAATTCGCCTGCGTTTTACGGGAGTTCGCCATGTCTGCCTTCACCGCTGCCGCCAACCAGTCGCTTTGTGCGCCTTTGCCGGTTCTGGGTAAGGATGTAACGGTTCCACTGGTCACGGGTGGTGAAGTCACGTACGCCGCTCTCGACTACGCCGCCAGTGCCCCGGCCCTGCAGCGCGTCTGGGACGACGTCGCCGCGTACGCCCCGTACTACGGCAGCGTCCATCGCGGCGCCGGGTACCTCTCGCAGCTCTCCACGGACCTCTTCGAGAACAGCCGCGCGACTGTCGCGGAGTTCCTCGGCTGCCGCGCCGAAGACCAGGTGATCTTCACCCGCTCGACCACCGACTCACTCAACCTGCTGGCCGCCGTCATTCCCGCCGACTGCCAGGTCTTCGTGTACGAGACCGAGCACCACGCCTCGCTGCTGCCGTGGCGCGACGCCCGGGTGACCTACCTGAACGCCCCGCGCACCCCGGCCCAGGCCGTCCAGACGCTGGAGCGGGCGCTCGCCGACCGTGATCCCTACGGCCCCGCGCTGGTCTGTGTCACCGGCGCCTCCAACGTCACCGGCGAGCTGTGGCCGGTCAAGGAGCTGGCTGCTGCCGCGCACGCGCACGGTGCCCGGATCGTGCTGGACGCCGCGCAGCTCGCCCCGCACAACCCCGTCGACATCGCCGAGCTGGACGTCGACTGGGTCGCCTTCTCCGGACACAAGCTGTACGCGCCGTTCGGCTCGGGTGTGCTCGCGGGCCGGGCCGACTGGCTGCAGGATGCCGAGCCGTACCTGGCCGGTGGCGGCGCCTCGCGCAAGGTCGCCCGCCGCACCGACGGCGGTGTCGACGTCGAGTGGCACTCCACCGCCGCCCGCCACGAGGCCGGTTCTCCCAACGTCATCGGCGTGTACTCCATCGCCTCCGCCTGCAAGGCGCTCACGGAGGCGGGCCTCGAGAACCTGGTCGCCCGGGAGCAGCGCCTCGTCACCGCGGTCCGGGCCGGTCTCGCCGACGTCCCCGAGGTCAAGGTGCTCTCGCTGTTCGGCGACGACGCTCCGCGGGTCGGCGTCATTTCGTTCGTGGTGGAGGGCTGGAACAGCTCGCACTTCGCCGCTGCGCTCTCCGCCGAGTACGGAATCGGGGTCCGCGACGGACTGTTCTGCGCGCACCCGCTGGTCCGCACCCTGCTGGGCAGCGGCCCGCAGGAGGTCGGCGAGTGCGGTGCGCCCGAGGCCGGGCCGGGCGAGAGCTCGCTCAACGCGATCCGGGTGAGCTTCGGCGCCGGTACGCCGGACGAGCACATCGAGCGATTCGTCCGGGCGGTCAAGGAGCTGGTGAGCAAGGGCGCCCAGTGGAAGTACCGCACCGAGGACGGCCGCTGCGTCCCGGACCGGGGCGCAGCGCAGCTCTGACGGGCGCGTAACACTTCGGCGGGGGACGGGCGGCCGAGCCCGTCCCC
>NZ_JBEOVN010000170.1:0-16841 GCF_040295565.1 Streptomyces sp. NPDC002785
ATCTCGCCGCGTGAGGCGCTGGCGATGGATCCGCAGCAGCGGCTGATGCTGGAAACCTCCTGGGAGGCGTTGGAGCGCGCGGGCATCGACGCGGCCGCCCTGCACGGCAAGCCCGTCGGCGTCTTCACCGGCATCGCCTTCCACGACTACGGCGCCGATCTGCACGAACTCCCCGACGGACTCGAAGGTTTCATTCTCACCGGCGGCGCGGGCAGTGTGCTGTCCGGCCGGGTGTCCTACCTCCTCGGGCTCGAAGGCCCGGCGGTCACCGTCGACACGGCCTGCTCGTCCTCGCTGGTGACCCTGCACCTGGCCGCGCAGTCGCTGCGCTCCGGGGAGTCCTCCCTCGCGCTGGCCGGCGGCGTCACCGTCATGGCGGCCTCGGACGCCTTCGTCTGGTTCTCGCGCCAGCGCGGCCTGGCGTTGGACGGCCGTTGCAAGTCGTTCGCGGCAGCGGCGGACGGTACCGGCTGGGCGGAGGGCGCGGGCGTTCTGCTCCTCGAGCGGCTGTCGGACGCGGTACGCAACGGGCGGCGGATTCTGGGCGTCGTCCGCGGATCCGCCGTGAACCAGGACGGTGCGTCGAACGGCCTGACCGCCCCCAACGGGCCGTCGCAGCAACGGGTGATCCGCCGGGCGCTGGCCAACGCGGGGCTCGCGGCGACGGACGTCGACGCCGTGGAGGCCCACGGTACCGGGACATCACTGGGTGACCCGATCGAGGCGCAGGCGCTGCTCGCCACGTACGGGCAGGGCCGGAATGCCGAACAGCCGTTGTGGCTGGGCTCGTTGAAGTCCAACATCGGACACGCGCAGGCGGCCGCCGGTGTCGCCGGAGTCATCAAGATGGTGATGGCGATGCGGCATGGTGTGCTGCCGCGCACACTCCACGTGGACGAGCCGACGCCGCAGGTGGACTGGACGGCGGGCGCGGTGGAGCTGCTGACGGAAGCACGCCCCTGGCCGGAGGTGGACCGCCCCCGCAGGGCGGGCGTCTCGGGATTCGGGGTCAGCGGCACCAACGCCCACGTCATCCTGGAACAGGCCCCCGAACAGCAGCCCCCCAGCGGTGCCTCCGGCGCGCTCGGAGGCAGGCCGGTGCCGCTTGCGCTCTCCGCACGCGGCAAGGCCGGACTCACCGGACAGGCACAGGAGTTGGCGCGCTTCCTGAAGCGGAACGCGGATGCGGACCTGCGGGACGCGGCGCGCTCGCTCGTACGGACGCGGGGTGCGCTGTCGGAGCGTGCGGTCGTCGTGGCGGGTGACCGGGACGAGGCGTTGAACGGTCTGGAGGCGGTGGCGCGGGGTGAGTCCGCTTCCGGCCTGATCACCGCCACCGCGGTGGAGGACGGACTGCTCGCGGTCCTGTTCACCGGACAGGGAAGCCAGCGCGTCGGGATGGCCCGGGGCCTGCACGACCTCTCTCCGGTGTTCCGGGAGGCATTCGACGCGGCCTGCGCGGCGCTGGACGCACGGCTGGCCGGCGACGTGGAGTACGCGGTCGCGGACGTTGTCTTCGGCGCCGAGGACGCTCCGCTGGACCAGACGGTGTTCACGCAGGCCGGACTGTTCGCGGTGGAGACGGCGTTGTTCCGGCTGGTGGAGTCCTGGGGTGTCCGGCCGGACTTCGTCGGCGGGCATTCGGTGGGCGAGCTGACCGCCGCGCATGTCGCGGGTGTGCTGTCCCTCGAGGACGCGGCGACGTTGGTCGCGGCACGTGGCCGGCTGATGCAGCAACTTCCCTCCGGCGGCGCGATGGTGTCGGTCGCCGCTCCCGAGGACCTGGTCCGTCCGCTCCTCACCCCGGGCATCGACATCGCCGCCGTGAACGGTCCGGTCTCGGTCGTCATCTCCGGCGACGAGGAGGAAGCCCTCGTCGTGGCCGAGAAGTTGGCGGCGCAGGGGGTGAAGACCCGGCGCCTGCCGGTCTCGCACGCCTTCCACTCGGCGCTCATGGAGCCGATGCTCGAAGAGTTCCGCGCCGTCGCCGAGACCTTGGCCTTCCATCCCCCGACCGTGGAGATGGTCTCCAACGTCACCGGAGACATCGCCGATCCGGAGCGGGTGTGCCGGCCCGAGTACTGGGTGGAGCACGTCCGGGCCACCGTCCGGTTCGCCGACGGCGTCCGGGCCCTGGAGCGCGCGGAGGCGGCCACCTTCCTGGAGCTCGGTCCCGACGCGGTCCTGTCCGCCATGGGACCCGACTGCCTCACTGGCGGGACCGCGGCCTTCGTGCCCTTGCTGCGTGCTTCCGTCGCCGACGTACGCTCCTTGGTGGAAGCCCTGGCAGGGCTGCACGTGCGCGGTGTCGTCCTCGACTGGGACGCCCTGCTGGGCGAAGGCACGGGCTGGCCACTGGAGTTGCCGACCTACGCCTTCCAACGCCGGCGCTACTGGCTCGAAGGCACGGGTTCCTCCGGGGACGCAGCGGGCCTCGGGCTCGGGGCCGTCGATCATTCACTGCTGGGTGCGCTCGTCGAGGTTCCGGGGTCGGACGGCATCCTGTTCAGCTCCCGGCTGTCGCTGCGTACACACCCCTGGCTCGCCGATCACGCGGCGGCCGGGACCGTGCTCGTGCCCGGCACGGCGTTCGTCGAGCTGGCGGTACGAGCCGGTGACGAGGTCGGCTGCGGACTGCTGGCCGAGCTGGTGATCGAGGCTCCGCTGACGCTTCCGGAACAGGGCGGTGTCCAGCTGCGGGTGGAGGTCGGCGAGGCCGACGAGTCCGGGCAGCGGACCGTCCAGGTCCACTCCCGCCGTGAGGAGGCCGGGCCGGGCTCGTCGTGGACGCGGCACGTCTTTGGCAGGCTCGCCCCCGACACCACGACCCCCGACTTCGAACTGACCCAGTGGCCGCCCCTGGGCGCGGTCCCGGTCGACAACGCGGCTGCCGAGGCGTACGAGGAGCTGGCCGGCACCGGCTACGGCTACGGGCCCGCGTTCCAGGGGCTGCGGGCCGTGTGGACCCGAGGCGAAGAGCTCTTCGCCGAAGTCGCCCTTCCCGAAGAGGCCGGTGCCACCGACGGATACGCGCTCCACCCGGCCCTGCTCGACGCCGCCCTGCACACCAGCATCTTCAAGGACGGCGCGGACCAGCGGCTGGTGCTCCCCTTCGCGTGGACCGACGTACGGGTGTACGCGGCCGGGGCCTGCGCCCTGCGCGTGCACGTGACGCCTCAGGGACCGGACGCCTTCCGGGTCCTGCTGGCCGACGCCGACGGCGTCCCGGTGGCGGCGGTGGGCTCGCTGGTCACCCGCCCCGTCGCCGCGGAACTGCTGGACGGGGACACGGCGGCGACCGCGGCCGCCGACCGGATGTTCCGTGTGACATGGGAGCGGCTGCCGTTGAAGCCGTCGGGTTCGGCCCTGGACACGGTGCCCGTCGTCACCGCCGAGGACCTGTCCGCCCCGGCCGCGCGTGACACCGGCGTACTCCTCCTCGATCTGACCGGCGAACGCGCCGACGCCGACGGGGTACGGGAGATCACCACCCGCGTCCTGGAACTGGTCCAGGCATGGCTGGCCGACCCCGGCCTCCAGGACTCGCGCCTGCTCGTGGTGACCCACACGGCGGTCGGGGTGGAGCAGGACGGTGAGCTGACCGACCTGGCCGCGGCGGCAGTCTGCGGTCTGCTGCGCTCCGCGCAGGCGGAGAACCCCGGCCGGATCGTGCTCGTCGACACCGACAACACCGCGGAGTCACACGCCCTGCTCCCGGCCCTACTGGCCTCGGGAGAGCCACAGCTCGCCGTCCGCGACGGCGTTGCCCACGCCCGCCGCCTGGCCCGAACGGCATCGACCGGGGCCCTGGCCCTGCCCGTCGACCAGCCGTCCTGGCGTCTGGCGGCGAGCCCGGACGGCACGCTGGAGAACCTGCCGCTCATTGCGGCACCCGAAGCGATGCGTGCCCTCGCACCCGGCGAGGTCCGCATCGAGATGCGGGCCGCGGGCCTGAACTTCCGCGACGTGATGATCGGCCTCGGGATGTATCCCAACCCGGCGGCCACCGTCGGCATGGAGGGGGCGGGCATCGTCGCCGAAGTGGGGCCCGGCGTCGAGGGTCTCGCTGTCGGCGATCGCGTGATGGGTCTCTTCGCCTCCGCTGTGGGCCCTTGTGCGGTCTCCGACCAGCGCACCGTCGTCCCGATCCCGTGCGGTTGGTCCTTCGAGCAGGCGGCGTCGGTCCCGGTCGCGTTCATCACCGCCTACTACGCCCTGCGTGACCTCGCCGGCCTGAAGGCGGGTGAATCGGTCCTCGTCCACGCCGCCGCCGGTGGCGTCGGCATGGCCGCCGTGCAGGTGGCCCGGCATCTCGGCGCCGAGGTCTTCGCCACGGCGAGCCCCGGCAAGTGGGAGGCGCTGCGGGCCAACGGGGTTGACGAGCACAGGGTGGCGAGCTCCCGGACCCTGGAGTTCGAGCAGCGGTTCCTGGACGCCACCGACGGCCGGGGTGTGGATGTCGTACTGAACTCCCTGGCCGGGGAGTTCATCGACGCTTCGCTGCGGCTGCTGCCGCGCGGCGGACGCTTCGCCGAGATGGGCCGCACCGACGTCCGCGACGCCGACGAACTCGCGCGCCTGCACCCGGGGGTCGCCTACGAAGCCTTCGACCTGGGCGACGCCACCGCCGACCGCGTCCAGCGGATGCTGGCCGACCTGGTCGAGCTGTTCGAGCAGGGCGCCTTGACCCCGCTGCCGCTGACAGCCTGGGACGTGCGGCACGCGCCCGCCGCGTTCCGGTACATGAGCCAGGGCAAGCACATCGGCAAGAACGTCCTGGTCCTGCCCCGGGCACTGAATCCGGACGGCACGGTACTGGTGACCGGCGGCACGGGCACACTGGGCCGCCTGGTGGCCCGGAACCTCGTCGCCGAGCACGGGATACGGAACCTGCTCCTGGTGGGCCGCCGGGGCCGGAGCGCCGACGGCGTACCGGAGCTGGAGGCGGAGCTGTCGGCGCTCGGCGTCCACGTAAGGACAGCCGCCTGCGACGTCGCGGACCGTGACGCGGTGGCGGACCTGCTGGCCTCCGTACCGGCAGAGGCTCCGCTGACCGGCATCGTGCACACCGCCGGTGTCCTGGACGACGGTGTCGTCTCCGCACTCACCCCGGAGCGACTGGACAGCGTGTTCCGGCCCAAGGTGGACGCGGCGCTGAACCTGCACGAGCTGACGCGCGAACTCGATCTGGCGGCCTTCGTGCTGTTCTCCTCCGCCGCCGGCTCCTTCGAGTCCCCGGGGCAGGCCAACTACGCGGCGGCCAACGCTTTCCTGGACGCGCTCGCGCAGCACCGGCACGCCCGCGGCCTGGCCGCGACCTCGCTCGGCTGGGGCCTGTGGGCGCAGGCGACGAGCCTCAGCGGGCATCTGAGCGAGGCAGACCAGAAGCGCATGGCCCGGGGCGGCATGATCGGGCTCTCCGTGGACGAGGGCATGGACCTCTTCGACGTCGCCCTCCAGGCCCCCGAAGCCGCCCTGGTGCCGTTCAAGCTGGACCTCGCCGGGCTCAAGGAGCAGGCGCGGACGGGCTCCGTTCCCGCTCTGCTGCGCGGGCTCGTCTCCGTGGGCCGGAGGTCCGCGCAGAGCGCCGGCGCGAGCGCCGACAGCCTGCTGAAGCGGCTCTCCCGGGCCACCGAGAGCGAGCGGAAGCGGATCCTGCTGGAGGTGGTCCAGCAGGAGGTGGCCACCATCCTCGGCTTCGCCTCCGACAACCAGGGTGAACCCGACCGGGCGCTGAACGAGATCGGCTTCGACTCCCTCACCTCCGTCGAGCTGCGCAACCGGCTCTCCGCCCTGACCGGACTGCGCCTCCCCGCCACGCTGATCTTCAACTACCCCACTCCCGCCGCACTCATGGAGTACCTGTGCGAGGAACTGGCCGGGGACACGGCGGACGCCGACTTCGACGGACAGGAGGAAGAGCTGCGTCGCGTGCTGTCCTCCGTTCCGCTCGACCGGTTCCGCGAGGCCGGTGTGCTCGACGTGCTGCTGTCGCTGGCCCGCTCGGAGGCGGCCGAAGCGGCCGCCGGGTCCGGGCCGGGGACGAGCGTCGGCGAGCAGCTGGACCTCATCGACGCGATGAGCGTCGGCGACCTCGTGCAGCGGGCTCTGGGCACCACACAGTCCTGATCGTGATCGACAGCCGAAGGAAGGAAGAGGAGACCATGGACGCTCAGAGCGGGCAGATCGTCGATGCCCTGCGTGCGTCGCTGAAGGAGAACGCGCGTCTCCGGGAGCAGTACGACCGGGTTGTCGCCGCCAACTCCGAACCGATCGCGATCGTGGGGATGGCCTGCCGTTTCCCGGGCGGAGTGTCGTCGCCCGAGCAGCTCTGGGAGCTGGTGGCCTCCGGCGGTGACGGGATCTCCGGGTTCCCGGTGAACCGTGGTTGGAACCTGGAGAACCTCTACCACCCGGACCCCGTTCACTCCGGCACGACCTATGTCCGCGAGGGCGGATTCCTGCATGACGCGGACCAGTTCGACGCGTCCTTCTTCGGTATCTCGCCGCGTGAGGCGCTGGCGATGGATCCGCAGCAGCGGTTGGTGCTGGAGACGTCGTGGGAGGCGTTGGAGCGGGCGGGCGTCGACCCGGCCGCCCTGCGCGGCAAGCCCGTCGGCGTCTTCGCCGGCGACATGTACCACGACTACTCCGCCGGACACTCCGAGGGCATGGGCTCGGACCCCGACAGCGTCGAGGGCTACCTGATGACCGGTGGCGCGGGCAGTGTGCTGTCCGGCCGCGTGTCGTACTTCCTCGGGCTCGAAGGCCCGGCGGTCACCGTCGACACGGCCTGCTCGTCGTCGCTGGTGACCCTGCACCTGGCCGCGCAGTCGCTGCGCTCCGGGGAGTCCTCCCTCGCGCTGGCCGGCGGTGTCACCGTGATGAGCGGCTCGGACGTGTTCGTGGACTTCTCGCGGCAGCGGGGCCTGGCCGTGGACGGTCGCTGCAAGCCGTTCGCGGCCGCGGCGGACGGCACGGGCTGGGCCGAGGGCGTCGGCATGCTGCTGCTGGAGCGGTTGTCGGACGCGGTGCGCAACGGACGCCGGATCCTGGGTGTCGTCCGCGGCTCGGCGGTGAATCAGGACGGTGCTTCGAACGGTCTGACCGCCCCCAACGGGCCGTCGCAGCAACGGGTGATCCGCCGGGCCCTCGCGAACGCCGGGCTGGCCGTGTCGGACGTCGACGTCGTGGAGGCGCACGGCACCGGGACGCCGCTGGGCGACCCGATCGAGGCCGAGGCGCTGCTCGCCACGTATGGGCAGGGACGGAAGACCGACGAGCCGTTGTGGCTGGGGTCGGTGAAGTCGAACATCGGGCACACACAGGCCGCTGCAGGTGTCGCCGGTGTGATCAAGATGGTGATGGCGATGCGGCACGGAGTGCTGCCCCGCACCCTGCGCGTGGATGAGCCGAACCCGCAGGTGGACTGGGCGGCCGGAGCCGTCGAGCTCCTGACGGAGGCGCGCCCCTGGCCCGAGCTGGACCGTCCGCGCCGCGCGGGCGTCTCCTCCTTCGGGGTCAGTGGCACCAATGCCCACGTCATCCTGGAGCAGGCCCCGGAGACGGCGCCCGGCGGCGAGAGCGGGACGCCCGGAGTGCTGGGCGGTGGTGCCGTCCCGTTGGCGCTGTCGGCACGCGGCAGGGCCGGACTCGCGGGCCAGGCCCAGAACCTGGCGTCGTTCCTCGGCGAGCAGCCGGATATGAGCGCCCTGGACACGGCGCGTTCGCTGATCCGGACGCGGAGTCTGCTGCCCGAGCGGGCGGTGGTGGTCGCGGGTGACCGTGACGAGGCGCTGGCGGGTCTGGAGGCTTTGGGCAAGGGGGAGTCCGCGCCCGGTGTGGTCACCGGCGAGGGCGGATCCGTCAACGGACGCAAGGTGCTCGTCTTCCCGGGCCAGGGTGCGCAGTGGGCCGGTATGGGGGCCGATCTCCTCGACGCCTCACCGGTGTTCGCGGCCCGGATGGCGCAGTGCGCGAAGGTACTGGACCCGCTGACCGGCTGGTCGCTCCTCGACGTCATCCGGCAGGCGGACGGGGCCCCCTCGCTCGACGCGGTCGACGTCGTGCAGCCGGTGTCGTTCGCCGTGATGGTGTCCCTGGCGGCGCTGTGGGAGGCGTGCGGTGTCGTTCCGGACGCGGTGGTCGGCCACTCCCAGGGCGAGATCGCCGCGGCCTGCGTGGCCGGTGGCCTGACGCTGCGGGACGCGGCGACGGTCGTGGCCCTGCGCAGCCGGGCGATCGCGGCCGGGCTGTCGGGCCGGGGCGGCATGGCCTCGATCGCGGCGGACGCCGACCGGGTGGCGGAGCTGATCAAGCAGTGGCCCGGCGAGATCGACATCGCGGCCGTCAACGGACCTGCGGCGATCGTCGTCGCGGGCGAGCGCAAAGCCCTGCGCGAACTGGTCCTGACCTGCGAAGAATCAGGTGTCCGGGTCCGGGAGATCCCCGTCGACTACGCCTCGCACTCGGTCCACGTCGAATCCATCGAGAGCGAGCTGCACACGACACTGGCGAAGATCGCGCCCCGGTCGGGTGCGGTGCCGTTCTACTCGACGGTGACCGGCGCGCTCTTCGACACCGCCGGACTCGACGCCGGGTACTGGTACCGGAATCTGCGCCGGACCGTCCGCTTCGACCCGGCCGTCCGCGCCCTGGCGGCAGCCGGACACGGCGCGTTCGTGGAAGTCAGTACGCACCCGGTGCTGGTCCCCGCCATCGAACAGACCCTGGAGGACCGCTCCACGGCCACCCCCAAGGTGGTGACCGGGACCCTGCGCCGGGACGAGAACGGCCCGCGCCGCTTCCTGGAATCCCTGGCCGCCCTCCACACGCGAGGCACGGCCGTCGACTGGAACGCCGTACTCGGTGAAGTCTCCGCAAGCTACACCGAGTTGCCCACGTACGCCTTCCAGCGGCAGCGCTACTGGCTGGAGAACAAGGGGGGTTCGGGAGACCCGGCCGGTCTGGGCCTGGCCGCCGCCGACCATCCGCTGCTCGGCGCGATGGCCGACGTGCCCGGCCGGGGCGGCCTGCTCTTCACCTCCCGGCTCTCGCTCCGTACGCATCCGTGGCTGGCCGATCACGCGGCGGCCGGGACCGTCCTGGTACCGGGGACGGCGTTTGTCGAGCTTGCCGTGCGAGCCGGTGACGAGGTCGGATGCGGGCTGCTGGCCGAGCTGGTGATCGAGGCTCCGCTCGTCATGCCCGAACACGGCGGCGTACAGCTGCGGGTGGAGGTCGGTGACGCCGACGAGTCCGGGCAGCGGCTTGTCCAGGTGCATGCCCGCGGTGAGGACGCGGGACCGGGAACGGCGTGGACCCGGCACGCCTCCGGGCGGCTCGCCCCCGATACCACGGCCCCCGACTTCGAACTGACCCAGTGGCCGCCGCAGGGCGCGGTCGCCGTGGACGACGTGGCGACGACCGCGTACGAGGCACTCGCCGACGCCGGATACGGCTACGGGCCCGCGTTCCAGGGCCTGCGGGCCGTGTGGACGCGAGGCGAGGAGCTCTTCGCCGAGGTCACCCTCCCGGAGGAGGCCGGTGCCACCGAAGGCTACGCCCTCCACCCCGCTCTGCTTGACGCCTGTCTCCACGCCGGCAGCGTGCAGGGGGGCCCGGACCAGCGGCTCGTGCTGCCCTTCGCGTGGAACGACGTACGCGTGTACGCGGCCAGGGCCACCGCCCTGCGCGTCCACGCCGTCCCGTCCGGACCCGACACGATCACGCTGCGCCTGGCCGATGCCACCGGAGCCCCCGTCGCCTCCATCGAGTCCCTTGTGGCCCGGCCCCTCGCGCCCGAACTGCTCGATGCGGGCGCGGCCGCCCTCCGGGACCAGCTGTTTTGTGTGGTGTGGGAACGACTGCCGCTGAAGCCGTCCGACGCGGACCTGGAAACGGCGCCGGTCGTCACCGCCGAAGATGTCCGCGCCCTCGCCGGAACCGATACCGGCGTACTCCTCCTCGACGTCGACGCCGAACGCGCCGACGCCGCAGGGGTACGGGAGGCCACCACCCGCGTCCTGGAGGTGATCCAGGCATGGCTGGCCGAACCCGGCCTCCAGGACACCCGCCTCGTCGCCGTGACACACGCGGCCGTCGCGGTGGAGCACCCCGGCGAGCTGACCGACCTGGCCGGCGCGGCCGTCTGCGGTCTGCTGCGGTCCGCGCAGGCGGAGAACCCCGGCCGGATCGTGCTCGTCGACACCGACGGCACCCCCGGGCCGGCGGCACTGCTGCCGGCCCTCCTCACCGGCGACGAGCCCCAGTTCGCCGTCCGCGACGGCGTCGCGTACGCACGCCGCCTGGCCCGTACGGAATCGGCCGGGGCCCTGACGGTCCCCGCCGACCAGCGGACCTGGCGACTGGCGGCCGGCCCCGACGGCACGCTGGAGAATCTGCCCCTCGCGCCCGCCCCAGAGGCGGCCGAACCCCTGGCACCCGGCCAGGTCCGCATCGAGATGCGGGCCGCGGGACTCAACTTCCGCGACGTGATGATCGGCCTCGGGCTGTACCCCGACCCGGAGGCGGAGCTCGGCACCGAAGGCGCGGGCATCGTCGCCGAAGTGGCCCCGGACGTCGAGGAACTGGCCGTCGGCGACCGTGTCCTCGGCATTTTCCCCGGCGCCGCCGGCCCGCTCGCCGTCTCCGACCAACGCACCGTGGTCCCCATCCCCTGCGGCTGGTCGTTCGAGCAGGCCGCCTCGATCCCGACGGTGTTCCTGACCGCGTACTACGCGCTGCGCGACCTCGCCGACCTCAAGTCCGGCGAATCGCTGCTCGTCCACGCCGCCGCCGGCGGCGTCGGAATGGCCGCGATCCAGCTCGCCCGCCATTGGGGCGCGGAGGTGTTCGCGACCGCGAGTCCCGGGAAGTGGGACGTGGTCAGGGCCGCCGGAATCGCCGACGAGCGGATCGCGAACTCCCGGACCCTGGAGTTCGAGCAGCGGTTCCTGGAAGCGACGGACGGCCGGGGTGTGGATGTCGTACTGAATTCCCTGGCCGGGGAGTTCCTCGACGCGTCGCTGCGGCTGCTGCCGCGCGGCGGACGCTTCGCCGAGATGGGCCGCACCGATGTCAGGGCCGCCGACGAGGTCGCGCGGAAGCACCCCGGGGTCGCGTACGAGGCGTTCGTCCTGGGCGACGTCGACAGCGGACGGATCCAGCGGATGCTGGCCGACCTGGTCGAGCTGTTCGAGCGGGGCGTCCTGACCCCGCTGCCGCTGACGACCTGGGACGTGCGGCACGCGCCGACTGCCTTCCGGTACATGAGCCAGGGCAAGCACACCGGCAAGAATGTATTGGTCCTCCCACGGGCACTGGACCCGCGCGGCACCGTGCTGGTCACCGGAGGCACCGGGACCCTCGGACGCATGGTGGCCCGGCGCCTGGTGGAGCAACACCATGTCCGCAGCCTGCTGCTGGTCAGCCGGCGCGGTCCCGACGCGCCGGACGCCGCCGCTCTGGAGGCGGAGCTCACCGGCCTCGGCGCCCGCGTGCGCATCGTGGCCTGCGATGTTTCCGACCGTGACGCGGTGGCCGGCCTGCTGGCCTCCGTACCGGCCGATGCCCCGCTGACCGCCGTCGTGCACACCTCGGGCGTCCTGGACGACGGTGTCGTCTCCACCCTCACCCCCGAGCGCCTCGACACGGTCTTCCGGCCCAAGGTGGACGCGGCGCTGAACCTGCACGAACTGACCCAAGAGCTCGATCTGGCGGCCTTCGTGCTGTTCTCCTCCGCGTCGGGCTCCTTCGAGTCACCCGGGCAGGGCAACTACGCGGCCGCGAACGCCTTCCTCGACGCGCTCGCCCAGCACCGCCACGCGCGCGGCCTGGCCGCGACCTCGCTCGGCTGGGGACTGTGGGCGCGGGCGACCGACATGAGCGCGCACCTGAGCGATGCCGACCACAAGCGCATCGCCCGGGGCGGCATGGTCGCGATCACCGCGGACGAGGGCATGGACCTCTTCGACGCCTCGTTCCAGGTGCCCGAAGCTGCCCTGGTCCCGGTGAAGTTGGACTTCGCCGCCCTGCGGACCCACGCCGGGAACGGCCCGGTGCCCGCCATCCTGCGCGGACTCGCCCTGGCAGGCCGGCGCTCCGCCCAGGGCGCCGACACGAGCCCGGACACCCTGGCGAAGCGGCTGGCCCGGGTATCAAGGAACGAGCGGGAACGGATCCTGCTGGAGATGGTCCAGCACGAGGCCGCGACCATCCTGGGCTTCGCGTCCGACGACCAGTGCGAGCCGGACCGGGCCCTGAACGAGATCGGGTTCGACTCCCTCACCTCCGTCGAGCTGCGCAACCGGCTCTCCGCCCTGACCGGACTGCGGCTGCCCGCGACGCTCATCTTCGACTACCCCACTCCGCTGAGGCTGACGAAGTACCTGGAGGGAGAGCTCGGCCAGGGCACCGACGAGGTCGAGCTCCTGATGGCGGAACTCGACAGCCTCGAAGCCTCGTTCGCCGGGCTCGAACCCGACGACACGGCGCGCCGCCGGGTCCTTGCCCGGCTCCGGGCGCTCACCGCCCGATGGCAGCACGACTCCGGAGCGGAAGGGGCGGGCGGACCGGAAGGAGCGGTCGAGGAGATCGATCTCGACTCGGCCACCGACGACGAGATGTTCAAGCTGATCGACAGCGAGTACGGTCTTCAGGAAGGGCACACGGCATGAGTAACGAGCAGCGGCTCCGCGAGTACCTGAAGCGCGCTCTCGCGGACGCCCGCCGCTTCCAGAACCGAGTGCGTGAACTGGAGAGCGCGAACACCGAACCGATCGCCATCGTCGGCATGGCCTGCCGTCTCCCGGGCGGGGTGACCACCCCCGAGGAACTGTGGCGGCTGGTCGCCGACGAGTCCGACGTCATCACCGAGTTCCCTGAGGACCGGGGCTGGGACCGCGAGGCGCTCTTCGACCCCGATCCGGATCACGCGGGCACGAGTTACGCCCGTGAGGGCGGCTTCATGGACGACGTCGCCGGGTTCGACGCCGGATTCTTCGGAATCTCGCCGCGTGAGGCGTTGGCGATGGACCCGCAGCAGCGGCTGATGCTGGAGACGTCGTGGGAGGCGCTGGAGCGGGCCGGGATCGACCCTGTCAGCGTGCGCGGCACCGACGTCGGCGTCTTCACCGGCACGGCCGGTGGCGACTACCGCGCCGATACGCACAACATCCCGGAGGGCCTCGAGGGCCATCTGATGACGGGTGCCTCGCTGAGTGTGCTGGCGGGCCGGGTGTCGTACTTCCTGGGCCTTGAGGGCCCGGCGGTGACCATTGACACCGCGTGCTCGTCGTCGCTGGTGGCGCTGCACTTGGCGGCGCAGTCGCTGCGGTCGGGGGAGTCCTCGCTCGCGCTGGCCGGGGGCGCGACCGTGATGGCCACGCCGTTCACCCTCATCGGCTCCTCGCGCCAGCGCGGCCTGTCCGCCGACGCCCGGTGCAAGGCGTTCGCGGGGACGGCCGACGGCACCGGACTCGCCGAAGGCGTGGGCGTGCTGCTCCTCGAGCGGCTGTCGGACGCGGTACGCAACGGGCGGCGGATCTGGGGAGTCGTCCGCGGCTCCGCCGTGAACCAGGACGGCGCGTCGAACGGTCTGACCGCCCCCAACGGGCCCTCGCAGCAGCGCGTGATCCGTGCGGCGCTCGCCAACGCGGGCCTGGTGCCCGCCGCCGTCGACGCGGTGGAGGCCCACGGCACGGGCACGGCCCTGGGCGACCCCATCGAGGCACAGGCCGTCCTGGTGACCTACGGGCAGGGCAGGGAAGCGGACCAACCGTTGTGGCTGGGCTCGTTGAAGTCGAACATCGGACACGCGCAGGCCGCCGCCGGGGTCGCCGGAGTCATCAAGATGGTCATGGCGATGCGGCACGGAGTGCTGCCCCGGACCCTGCACGTGGACGAGCCGACCCCGCACGTCGACTGGACGGCCGGCCGCGTCGAGGTGTTGACCCAGGCCCGTCCCTGGCCGGAGCTGGACCGGCCCCGGCGGGCCGGAGTGTCCAGCTTCGGCGTCAGCGGCACCAACTCCCACGTGATTCTCGAACAGGCCCCGCAACCGGCGGCGATCGGCGCCGAGGAGGAAACGCACGGTCTGCTGGGCGGCGAAGCCGTCCCCCTGCTGGTGTCGGCCCGTGGCTCCGCTGCCGGACTGGCCGGACAGGCACGGGAGTTGGCCGCCTTTCTCACCCGCAACCCCGAGGTGAGCGCGACCGACGTGGCACGTTCGCTCGTACACACCCGAAGCGTGCTGCCCGAACGGGCGGTCGTCGTCGCGGGCGATCGCGCCGAGGCACTGGCCGGGCTTGAGGCCCTCGCCGATCCTGCCGATCCTGCCGATCCCGCCGATGCCGCGGATCCGGCGGGCCTCGCGGGTGCGGAAGCCGCACCCGGCGTCGTCGTCGGCGAGGGCGGGGCCGTCAAGGGACGGAAGGTCTTCGTCTTCCCCGGGCAGGGCGCCCAATGGGCCGGTATGGCCGCCGACCTCCTCGACACCGCGCCCGTGTTCACGGCCCGGATGGAGGAGTGCGCGAAGGCCCTGGACCCGCTGACCGGCTGGTCGCTGCTCGATGTGATCCGCCAGGCGGAGGGCGCCCCCTCGCTGGACACCATCGACGTCGTACAGCCCGTGTCGTTCGCCGTCATGGTGTCGCTGGCGGCGCTCTGGCAGGCGAGCGGCGTCGTGCCGGACGCGGTCGTGGGCCACTCGCAGGGGGAGATCGCCGCCGCCTGCGTGGCCGGCGGGCTCACGCTGGAGGACGCGGCGACCTTGGTGGTCATGCGCAGCCGCGCGATCGTCGGCCTGCCGGGAAAGGGCGGCATGGCCTCGATCGCCGAAGCCGTGGACCGGGTGGCGGAGCTGATCAAGGAGTGGCCGGGCAAACTCGATATCGCGGCCGTCAACGGCCCCGCCTCGACGGTCGTCAGCGGAGACCTCGAGGCGCTGGGGGAACTCCTGGCCGGCTGCGAGACCGCGGGAATCCGGGCACGGCAGCTCCTGCTCAACAACAGTGCGGGCCACTCCGTCCAGATGGAGGCCATCGAGGGCGAACTGCGCCAGTCCCTGGCCGGTCTCTCGCCCCGGTCGGGTGCGGTGCCGTTCTACTCGACGGTGACCGGCGGGCTCTTCGACACCGCCGGGCTCGATGCCGGGTACTGGTACCGGAATCTGCGCCGGACCGTCCGCTTCGACCCGGCCGTCCGCGCCCTGGCGGCAGCCGGACACGGCGTGTTCGTGGAAGTCAGTACGCACCCGGTGCTGGTCCCCGCCATCGAACAGACCCTGGAGGGCGACGCCACGGCCACCCCCAAGGTGGTGACCGGGACCCTGCGCCGGGACGAGAACGGCCCGCGCCGCTTCATGGAATCCCTGGCCACCCTGCACGTGCGCGGGGTGACGGTCGACTGGAACGCCGTCGTGGGGCGGAGCGCCGACCGACCGGTGGAGCTGCCGACCTACGCCTTCCAGCATCAGCGGTACTGGCTCGACAGCGCCTGGGCCGCCGGAGGCCGGACAGCGGGTGCGGCGACGCCCGGCGCGGATGGCCGGCCGTCGCGGGACGACACGGCGGCGGGCACGGCCGCCGAAAGTCTCGTCCATCGGCTCGCCGCGATGTCGGCGGAGGAACGGGACCACACCCTGCTCAACCTGGTCCGCACCTCGGCGGCCGCCGTACTCGGCCACGAATCGGCGGCCGAACTGCCGCCCGGCCGCGCCTTCGGCGAAGTCGGCTTCACCTCCCTCGCCGCCGTCGACCTGCGCAACCGGCTCTCCCGTCTGACCGGCCTGCGCCTGCCCAGCACGCTCGTCTTCGACCACCCGACGCCCACGGCGCTCATGCACCACCTCAGGGACGAGCTCTTCACCACGGGTGCGGCCGAGGAAGCGCTCCTGGCCGAGCTGCGCCGTCTCGAAGACGTGGCCGGCACGCTCGCACCCCACCGGATCGAGGCCACCGGCCTCATCACCCGACTCCAGGCACTGACCGCGAAGTTGGAGGCAGCGGGCGGCGGCGCCCGAACGGACGAGGCCGACGTCGAGGCCAAGCTCGAATCGGCCTCGGTGGACGACGTCTTCGCCTTCATCGACGCGGAATTCGGAGAGGCATAAAGAGATGAGCCAGGTGGGGAACGAAGAGAAGCTCGTCAAATACCTCAAGAAGGTGACGGCGGACCTGCACCAAGCCCGTAAGAAGATCGCCGAGTTGAGCGCCGCGAGCACGGAACCGGTGGCGATCGTGGGGGTGGCATGCCGTTTCCCCGGTGGGGTGTCGTCGCCGGAGGGATTGTGGCGGCTGGTCGCCGATGAGGTGGATGTCATTGGTGGGTTCCCGGACGACCGGGGCTGGGATCTGGGGTCTCTGTTCGATGAGGATCCGGATCACGCGGGGACGAGTTATGCCCGTGAGGGCGGGTTCCTGGATGACGCCGCCGGGTTCGATGCCGGGTTCTTCGGTATTTCGCCGCGTGAGGCGTTGGCGATGGATCCGCAGCAGCGGTTGATGCTGGAGGCGTCGTGGGAGGCGTTGGAGCGGGCGGGTGTCGACCCGGCCCGGCTGCGGGGAAAGCCGGTCGGCGTCTTCACCGGCGCGGTCGGCAGCGACTACCGCGCCGATCCCGAAAACATCCCCGACGACGTCGAGGGCTATCTGATGACCGGAGCCCTCGGCGGGGTGCTCTCGGGCCGGGTCTCGTACGTCCTCGGTCTGGAGGGCCCGGCGGTGACTATCGACACCGCCTGCTCGTCGTCGCTGGTCGCCCTCCACCTGGCGGTGCAGTCGCTGCGGTCGGGGGAGTCCTCGCTGGCCCTGGCGGGCGGAGTGACGGTGATGACCTCGCCG
>NZ_JBEOVN010000171.1:0-16681 GCF_040295565.1 Streptomyces sp. NPDC002785
CGAGTACATCCAGTACGCGGGTGATGCTCCGCCTTGCGATGCACCGCACCGGACGCCGCGAGCCTTCCGGCAAACCTTTCCGGTCACAGCACTAGGTGTTGGTGGTGCCCCAGTCGTCCTCGCCGTTCTGGCCGCGGTCCCGCAACGAGCGCACCCGGTCGGCCACCGAGGCGGGCACCTTGTCGCCGACCTTGTCGCTGACCGCGTGGTAGGCCTTGCCGGCCAGATCGCGGCCGCTCTGCGCCGCGGACTCGGCGGTATTGCGCACGGCCGGATTCTGGGCGAACTGACGTGCGGACTTCTTCAGCTGCTCGTAACGCTCGCGCCCGGCCCGTGTGCCGATCACGTATCCAAGGGCCAGTCCGGCGATGAACGTGAGCCGGTACCGCATGGCTACCACCCTTCCATGGCTCAGTGCGACGTGTGCTGCCCGCCTACCCACGGGCACCCGAGATCACCCCGGGCGATACCGATTGGCGAAGCACCCCCCAGCTTGCGCTAATGTATGTGTCGCAGCGAACGCACGCCGCCCGGCAGGAGCCAGGTAGGTGGGGGTTCGGTGCAAACGCAGCAATCCCCTGTAGCTCAATTGGCAGAGCAGCCGGCTGTTAACCGGCAGGTTACTGGTTCGAGTCCAGTCGGGGGAGCGCGATCCCCTGTAGCTCAATTGGCAGAGCATTCGGCTGTTAACCGGAGGGTTACTGGTTCGAGTCCAGTCGGGGGAGCGGAACGGAAGAGGACCCTGCGGGGTCCTTTTTCGTATGCCCGTCGCCGGTCCTCCGCCGCGGTGCGTGTGGTGTGCACGTGAATCTTTCGCGTCTACTTCGCTCCGTTCGGAACCGGGCGGGGAGCGTCGCGGTCTTCATGGTCGTGCGAAGCCGACCATTCGGAGCGGGAGATCGTATGACCGGCTATGCTGCGGCAGACGGCGCGCACACTTGTACGCGCCACGCCGAAAAGGGGCGGTAGCTCAGCCGGTTAGAGCAGCGGACTCATAATCCGTCGGCCGTGGGTTCGAGTCCCACCCGCCCCACTGTCGCTGTTCCGGCAGAAACGTTATGACCTGCGTGTATGCAGGCGATAGGGCCCTCATGGACTCCATGGGGGCCCTCACCATAGCTCCGGACCAAGATCAAGTGTCCGCGCCACGGCCCGGCGCGTCGCCCGCCGGACCTCTCGTGTCGTCAGGGAGCGTACGGGCGGCGTGCCCAGAGAGTCACTTATGACAACGCTCTGAAGGTTTGCGGTATTTCGCGGGTTTTAGTCGATTTGCGGCTTGTACGACTTGTTGGTCGTTTGGGGTAGCCGTAGTGTCGGTAGTGCCGCAGCAGGAGCAAGGAGCGGCACAGCAACCTCCAAAGGAGACGAAGATGAACGTACGCAGCATCTTCGACCACAGGGGCCGTGGCGGTGACGGCGGCGGCTACGGCGGCGGCTACGGCGGCGGTTACGGCCGTGGCGGCTTCGGCCGTGGCGGCTTCGGCCGTGGCGGTTATGGTCGCGGTGGCTTCGGTCGCGGCGGCTTCGGCGGCCGTGGGCGCTACTGACCCGACATCCCCGACTCCATCCCCGAACTCGAGGCAGGCTCGCGCTGCGGCGCGGGTCGGCCTCGTGTTCTGGGGTCCGTGCCTATGGAGATGGTCCATAGTCCGAGCACCCGTGAGACGTGACGCCCCATGCGCCTTCGCAGCTCACTCCGGCGCCCAGCGCCCCCCGAAGAGACTTCTCAGGACTCGGTGACGGATGTCCCGATCCGTACGGATCCCATCAGCATCGCCGTGGCGTTCCGGCGCTTCTGGCCACTGACCGAGGGTGACCGGCGCTGGCTCATCCTCATCTTCCTGTGCGCCGTCCTGGGCGCCATCGCCGAGACCGTCACGGTCCTGCTCTTCGCCAAACTCACCGACACCGCTCTGCAGGCCGGTTCCGTCAGCGCCTTCTGGAAGCCTGCCGGTCAGTGGCTGGCCGTGGCCGTCGTCGGTGCGGTGGTGGGATATCTGGGCAACTCGCTCGCGGCCTGGGTCGCCGAACGCTTTGTGATGCGGCTGCGGGCCAAGGTCTTCAGTCAGCTCCAGACGCTCCCGCCGCACTTCTACCAGCGCAATCGCCGCGGTGACCTGGTGGAGCGGCTGACGGGTGACGTGGAAGCCATCGAAGCGCTCGTGGTCTCCGGTATCGTCGGGGCGGCCTCTGCCCTGTTCAGCACGGTCTTCTTCGCCGCCGCCGCCTTTTGGCTGCGCTGGGATCTGGCCCTGGCCACCTTGGTCATGGTGCCTCTCTTCTGGTTCACGACCACCCGTTTCGCCGGGCCCCTGCGCGCGGTGTCCCGGCGCGGCCGCGCCGCGGACGGTGCCATTACGGCAGTCGTCGAGGAGACATTGGTCAACGTCGTCATGACCCAGGCGTACAACAGGCAGCACGACGAGGAGGCGCGGCTCCTCAGCAAGGCACGTATCCGGCTGAAGACAGCGGTGAGGGCCGTCCGCCTCACGGAGTTCTACGAGCAACTCGTCGAGGTCCTCGAAACGTTGTGCGTCCTGGCGATCATCGGCCTGGGGGCGTGGGAGATCTCCGCGGGACGGATGACGCTCGGCCAGCTCCTGGCCTTCGCCGCCTTCATCGGCTACCTCTACCCGCCGATCCGCTCCCTGGGCCAGCTCGGCCTGACGGCCACCGCCGCGACCGCGGGAGCCGAACGCCTGCTGGAGATTCTCGACGCCGAGCCCGCTGTCACCGACCCGGCCGCCTCCGTGCCCGCCCCGCCCCGGAGCCGTGCGCTCGGCGAGGTGGAGGCGCGTCAGGTCTCCTTCCACTACCCCGGCAGCAGCGAGCTGGTTCTCCGGGATCTCTCGTTCACCGCGAGCCCGGGGGAGCTGCTGGTCATCACCGGCCCCAGTGGTGCGGGCAAGTCGACCCTGGCGGCTCTGCTGCTGAGGTTCTACGACCCGGATGCCGGCAGTATCCGGCTGGACGGCCTGTCCGTGGACCGGTTGCCGCTGACCCACCTCCGCCGGAACATCACGCTGCTGCCCCAGGACACGCTCGTCCTGCACGACACCATCGAGGAGAACATCGCTTGCGGACGCACGGATGTGAGCCACCGTGACGTGGTGGAAGCCGCACGGGCGGCCGACGCCCACGCGTTCATCCGCACTCTGCCAGAGGGATATGACACAGTCATATCCACCGGTACGTCCCGGCTCTCCGGAGGTCAGCTGCAGCGCATCGCGATCGCCCGCGCCATGCTGCGTGACGCGCCCGTCCTCCTCCTCGACGAACCCACCACCGGACTGGACAGACTGGCCGCAGAGCGCATCATCGCGCCGCTGCGACGCCTCGCCGAAGGACGCACCACCATCGTGATCACGCACGACCTGGCCCTTGCCGCGGACGCCGACCGCATCCTGGTTCTGGACGAGGGACGTCTCGTGGAGTCGGGCACGCATACCCAACTCCTGGGCCGGAAAGGTCTGTACGCCACTCTGTTCGAGCGCCGTGCCTTGCCACACAACGGCACTGTGTACCCGCCCGCCGGCCCGTCGGGAATCCACTGGCGGTAGGCGGGCGGGAGCCGGCGCCGAACTGCGCGGCTTCTCACGCCTCCTGACACGGCGGCGTGGCCGGGAACGGGCTGTGCCCGAGGGGAACCGGGCCGGCGGGCACACGCCGGTCGTTACCATCCGCTGTGACCGAAACAGCCGAAGAACCTGCACACCGCAGACGAATACTCGCCGACCTGACGCCGCTGCGGACCTCCCCCGACTACCGGCGGCTCTGCCCAGGCGGCCGTGCCGGACGAGATGCGAGGACGGCTGCAGGGCGTGTTCATCGTCGTCGTGGCGGTCGGACCGCGGCTCGGTGACTTCCTGGCCGGATCGGTCGCCGAGCTGGCCTCGCCCGGCCTGGCGGTGACCGGGGGCGGGATCGCCTGTGTCGTCGCCGTATCGCTGCTGGGGCTGCGGTGGCGCGGGTTCGCGCGGTACGACGCGAAGGACCCGCAGCCCTGACGACTCGGTCCGCCGTGACGGCCGCGATCGCCGCCCTCGCCGTCAGCCCGTCAGGCGTGGAGCGACCGCTTCATGATCTTGCCCAGGTCGTTGCGGGGCAGCGCTTCCAGGTAGCGGACCGTACGAGGGCGCTTGTGCGGGGACAGCTGGGCGGCCACATGGTCCGCGAGCTCGTCCTTCGTCGGGGGCGAGGCGGGGTCGGCCGGCACCACCCAGGCGACGATCCGCTCGCCCAGATCCGGGTCCGGTTCACCGGTGACGGCGGCCTCGCGGACACCGGGGTGGTCCAGGAGCGCGTTCTCGATCTCACCGGCGCCGATCTTGTACCCGCCGCTCTTGATCAGATCGGTGGCCTTGCGGCCGACGATCCGTACATAGCCGTCCGCGTCACGGGTGGCCATGTCTCCTGTACGGAACCAGCCGTCCTCGGTGAGCGCGGCAGCCGTGGCGTCGGGGCGGTTCAGATAGCCGGTGAAGAGGTTCGGGCCGCGCACCTGGATCTCGCCGATGGCCTCGGGGTCGGTGAGGACGGTGCCGTCCTCCTCGACCAGGCGGAGCTCGACGCCGCGCAGGGGTGCGCCGACCGTGCCGGGGCGTGGTTCGCCGTCGGCCCGGATGCCCGTGTTCATCAGGGTTTCCGTCATGCCGTACCGCTCGATGACCCGGCGGCCGGTCGCGGCCGCGATCCGCTCGTGGTCGTGGACCGGCAGCGCGGCAGACCCCGACACCAGCAACCGGGCCCCGGCCAGCGCCTTCGCCAGCTCGGCCCTACCGGGGGCGGAGCCGTCGAGGGCCTCGGCCAGCCGGTGGTACATCGTCGGTACGCCGAAAAGCATCGTGCCACCGGACGACAGCTCCCGGGCCACACCGTCGGTGGAGAACCTGCCCAGATGCCGCACCGATCCGCCCCGGCGCAGCGGACCCAGCACGCCCAGGATCAGACCGTGCACATGGAACAGCGGCAGGGCGTGGACAAGCACGTCGTCGCCGGTCCACCGCCAGGCGTCCTCCAGCGCGTCCAGCGACGCGGCGATCGCCCGCCGCGGCAGGATCGCGCCCTTGGGCGGGCCCGTGGTGCCGGAGGTGTAGACGATCAGCGCGGGGGACTCGGGGGAGGGCTCTGGGAGCGCGGCGCCATCGCCCCCGCCGTCCGGGGCGGTGTCGACATCGATACGGCCCAGTGCGTCCAGCACCGGCGGGAGCACGTCGCCCGCCCCAGCCAGTACCGCGGTCGGTTCGCTGTCGGCCACGATGTGCGCGAGTTCCCGCGTCCCCGTCTTCGGGTTGAGCGGCACCGCCGGCACCCCGGCCCGCAGCGCGGCCACGACGGCGACCACGGTCTCGGGCGTGGGCGTGGCCCAGACGGCGACTCGTCCGGCGCCGCTGAGACGCGCGGCGAGTGTGGTGGAGGCGGTGGCCAACCGGTCGTACGTCATGGTGTGTTCGCCGAACCGGGTGGCTTCCCGGGCGGAACCGTCATCCGGCACAAACAGAAGAGGAGTCACGCACCGCACCCTAAGGGCTGTCCCGTCATCCCTGACAGGCGCACGACGACAGCTATGGCACCTCGCCGCGTTGTCGGAACGTCCGAATACAGGACGAGACCGTGGTGGAAAGGCGCCCGAACCGGCGTGAAACCAAGCCCTACTCCCGCTGAAGCCCCCGCATGCGCCCGTACGCGTACACGCACCCCGCCAGCGCCAGATCCGACAACAGCATGAAGCCGATCGAGTACGACCCCTTCGCGCTGTAGATCGCCCCCATCACCAGCGGCGGTACGAAGCCTCCCAGGCCCCCCATCGCTCCGACGATCCCGGTCACGCTGCCCACCTTCGCCTGTGGTGTCACCTGGGAGACCAGGGCGAAGATGCTGCCGCTCGCGGTGCCCAGGCCGGCCGCCATGCAGAGCAGTGCGATCGTGCCGCCGGGGGCCAGTTCAGGGTCGAAGGCCTGGACGATCGCAGTCAGGGCGGCCAGGCCGAGTGCCGCCGCCGTGACCAGGGCCGGGTGGATGCGGTCCGAGAGCCGGCCGCCGATCGGCCGGAAGATCACCGTGACCAGGGCGAACCCGGCGGCCTTCGTACCGGCGTCGGTCGGGGAGAGGTCGTACCAGGTCTTCAGATACGTGGGGAGGTAGACGCCGAACGCGACGATTCCGCCGAAGCCGATCGCGTACAGCGCGGAGAGCTCCCAGGTGACCCTCAGCCGCCCCGCCGCCCCCAGCCTGTGGGCGAGCGAGTCGGTCGGTACCGGGCGGTCCGGGCGGTCGCTGATCAGCACCGCGGCCAGCGCCGCGTACACCATGAGCGCCGCCGCGACCACCAGGAACGGCAGGTTGTCGCCATGCTCGGCGATCCGCGGGGTGAAATACCCGGACAGGGCGACGCCGCCCATGCCCATGCCGAACACCCCGAGCGCGAACCCCCGTCCGGCGGGTGGAAACCACGAGTTGACCAGTGGGATACCGATCGCGAACGTCGTGCCGCCCAGGCCCAGCAGAAAGCCCACGGCGAGCATCGCGCCGTAGGAGTTCTTCGCCGGGATCAGCAGCAGCACGGGCACGATGGTGAGCGCCGAGATCAGCGGGAACATCAGCCGCGCACCGTGCTTGTCGGTGAGCGCGCCCACCGGGATCCGGCCCAGCGAACCGACCAGCACCGGCACCGCGACCAGCATGGACTGCTCGAGCGAACTCAGGCCCAGCCGCTCCTTGTAGACCCCGGACATGGGCGCGATCAGATTCCAGGCCCAGAAGGTCAGCCCGAAACCGATCGTGGCCATCACGAGGTTGCGCAAGGCGGCCGCGGACGGTGTGCCGGCCGGGCCGGGAGACTGCTTGGTGGCTGTATCCACGCATTCAGTCAAGGGCGGGTACAAGCCATGGGCCCGTCGGGATGCGCCATGCGGGGAAAGCGGCCGGGCACCGCGCACGGGAGCGGGGAGAGCTCCGAATGTGCCTTACAAAGTCATAATCCGGGCAAAGCTGCGACAATCGCGGTATGGACCGTCTGGACAGGGAAATCCTCGGCATCCTGCAGGAGGATGCCCGGATCTCGTACCGCGACCTGGGCGTGCGGGTCGGGCTCAGCGCCAACGCCGCGGCCGACCGGGTGCGCCGACTGCGGCGCGACGGTGTCATCCGCGGCTTCACCGTGATCATCGACCCGGCCGCCGACACCCGTACGGGCCTTGTCGTCTTCGTCGATGTGTCCCTGCGGATGGACACGACGAACGAGATGTTCGAGCGGGCGGTGCTCGCCCTGCCCGGCATCACCGAAGTGGTGCATGTGACCGGCGGCCACGACTATCTCGTACGGGCCACCGTCGCCGACACCGCAGCCCTGGACGGGCTGCTGCGCAGGCTCAAGCGGGAGGCCGGCGTCGCCCACTCCAACACTCGCGTCGCGCTCAGAGCCGCACCTGCCAGATGACGGTCGACGAGCGCGAGCCGTCCTTGTCGCGGCCGTCGTCGGCGACCGCCGGCCCGCCCGTTCAGCGACACGGCCGCCGCATCCGCATCCACCTCGATCGCCGACACCCCGGCCCGCGGTGCGCGGCCGCGAGGGCGCTCCGCAGCGCGGCGGTCGTGTTCGCCGCCGCCGTGTTCGCTGTTTCTTCGGCCATCCGCCGCACCCCCTGCGGTGCTCAGCAGGCGAGCGGGTCGAGAACCAGTGGCTGGATCTCGCCGTCCAGCATCGCGCCGAGTCCCAGTACGGAACACACGTCGGGCCGCTCCGCGATGTGCACGGGCACGCCCGTCGCATTCCGCAGCATCTGATCGAGACCGGGCAGCAGCGCGCTGCCGCCGACCATCACGATCCCGCAGTCCGCGATGTCGGCCACCAGGTCGGGCGGGCAGTCCCGCAGGATCTTGCCGAGGCCGTCGAGCACCGCGGTCAGCGGGGCGTGGATGGCCTGCCGCACGGCGGCGGTGTCGACGTGCACCGAGCGGGCCAGGCCGGTCGCCACGTCACGGCCGTGGATCTCGGTCGTGGTGGGACCGTGCGCGGTCAGACCGCTGCCGCTGAGCGCCAGCTGGAGCGGGCGTACGGACTGGCTCGGCAGCATCAACTCGTGGTGCTGGCGCAGATGCTGGATCACCGCGTGATCGATGGCGTCGCCGCCGATCGGGATGCGTGCGGCGGTCACGATCGAACCGAGCGAGAGCACCGCGATCTGGGTGGTCGCCGCCCCGCACACCATGATCATGGAGGCGGTCGGCTGCTCGACGGGGAGCCCGCAGCCGACGGCCGCCGCGATCAGGGTGTCGACCAGTTCGACCCGCCGGGCGCCCAGTCCGACCAGGGTCTCGACGGTGGCCCGCTGGGCGAGCGGATCGCTGTCGTGCGGCGTGCAGGCGGCGGCCCGCAGCCGAGGCTTGCGGCGCAGCTGGCGGCGGAGCTTCTCGCCGAGCAGCTGGCGGAGCATGCGCTGGGCCATCTCGATGTCGATGACGGTTCCGCCGGTGACCGGGCGGACCACCCGGATGTAGTCGGGGGTGCGGCCCGTCATCTGCTCGGCGAGCGTGCCGACGGCGATGAGCGAGCCGGTGCGGGTGTTCATGGCAGCGGCACTCGGCTCGTCCACGACGAGCCCGAGCCCCTTGACGTACACGCGGGTCCGGGCGGCCCCGAGATCGACGGCGACATGGCAACGGCGCAACTGCTCAAGGCTGACGGTCACGGCAGGTTCTCCCGAGAGCGCTGATCGGCGGTACCGGCGGCAGCCGGCTCTCTTCGCATCGTGCGCCGTTCGGAGTCATTGCGCGCGTCGGGATGGGCCGTAGGAGGTACAGAGCTGACGGGCCGACAGGAATGTGCGGTACGGGGAAGTCAGCCGGGCAGCAGCCGCTGGAACAGCCCCCAGGTGAATTCGGCGACATACGGCTCACCCGTCCCGGGCGTGGTGATCGCGAGTGCCCACCGGGTCGGTGCGCTGCCCTCCATCGGGCGGGCCGGTGCGAAGGCCCGCGCGACCTCGTCCACCGTGCCCGACCAGGGACGCAGATCCTCGACCGTACGCAGCTCGGGGCCGAACGCTCCCGGTGCTCGGACCAGCCATTCGTTCCATACGGCCCCGCCCGGCGCGACCATCACCTCGAACCGCAGATCCGGCCAGAGCGGCACGGGCCACAGCAGCGCGTCGCACTCCAGGTCACCGATCGTGCGGTGTACGGACGACTCGGGCTCGCCGAGCACCGAACGGTAGCGGCGCAGGGCTCCCCGCCCGCGCGGCGCCCGCACCATGGCCTGCCAACGGCGGTTGGCCTCCCGCATCTCGGCGAGTGAGGCGCTCAGCTCCTGCCGGGCCTCGTCGACGAGGGCGGGTTGATGGTCGGCCATCCGGCGCAACAGGACGAGCTGGAACTCACGAGGACCGAAAGGCGTGGGCGTGGTCATGGAATCAACGGTTCCACGCCCGCGCCGTCCCCTCAGTCGCGGCGCGGGCCCGATTCGCCCAGCATTCGCCGCAGCAGGTCGCGCAGCGTCGCCCGGTCCATGTCCGACAGCTCGGCCAGTGGCTCCCGGGCGAAAGTGAGCGAGTCGCGCAGCTGCTGCGCCGTCCGTGCCCCCTTCTCCGTCGGGGCGGCCAGCTTCACCCGCCGGTCGGCCGGATCCGGCTTGCGCTCCACCAGGCCGCGGGCCTCCAGCCGGTCCACGATGCCGGTGACGTTCGACGGCTCGCACTTCAGCTTCTGGGCGATCTGACGCATGGGCACCGGTTCCAGGGAGAGGAGCCCGAGCACGCGCGCCTGGGCGCCGGTGAGGGAGTGGGCCGCCGCGGCCTCGTCGTACTCCTCGTAGTAGCGCGCCACGACGGTACCGATGAGCTCGACGACTTCGAGGGTCAGAGGGTCTGTAGGAGTAGTGGCCATGACACCCAGGATAGCCAGTTACTTGACAAGGTGAAATATTCAGGAGCATGGTTGTTTCAGTTCATGAAGTATTTTGCTTCCCCTGCCGGCCCCCACCGGCCCGGGGTGAAGCCCCACCCCGTAAGGCGCTGAGGAGACCTCGAGCCCATGTCTGCAGCACTTCCCACGTCCAGCCGTGAATGGCACCTCGTCGCCCGCCCCCACGGCTGGCCGAAGGCCGAGGATTTCGCGCTGCGTGAGGCCCCGGTCACCGCTCCCGGCGAGGGCCGTGTCCTCGTCCGCAATCTGTACTTCTCCGTCGACCCGTACATGCGGGGCCGGATGAACGACGTGAAGTCGTACACCCCGCCCTTCAAGCTGGACCACCCGATGGACGGTGGCGCGGTCGGCGAGGTCATCGTTTCCAACGCCGAGGGGATCGCGGTCGGCGACCACGTCCTGCACGGCCTCGGCTGGCGCGAGTACGCCGACGTCACGGCCGAGCGCGCCGTGAAGATCGACGCGTCGCTCGCCCCGCTCTCCGCCTATCTCGGCGTGCTCGGCATGACCGGGCTCACCGCCTACGCGGGCCTCTTCGAGGTCGCTTCCTTCAAGGAGGGCGACGCCGTCTTCGTCTCCGGCGCGGCCGGTGCGGTCGGCGGCCAGGTCGGCCAGATGGCGAAGCTCAAGGGCGCCTCGCGGGTCATCGGCTCGGCCGGCTCCGACGAGAAGGTCGAGCTTCTCGTGGAGGAGTACGGCTTCGACGCGGCCTTCAACTACAAGAACGGCCCGGTCGCCGAGCAGCTGCGCGAGGCCGCCCCCGACGGCATCGACGTCTACTTCGACAATGTCGGCGGCGAGCACCTCGAAGCGGCGATCTCCTCGCTCAACGTGCACGGCCGCGTCACCGTCTGCGGAATGATCGCCCAGTACAACGCCACCGAGCCGACGCCCGGCCCGCGCAACCTCGCCCTGGTCATCGGCAAGCGGCTGCGCATCCAGGGCATGCTCGTCGCCGACCACGCCGCACTCCAGCCGCAGTTCGTCCAGGAGGTCGCCGGCTGGCTGGCCTCGGGCGAGCTGAAGTACCGCGAGACCCTCGTCGAGGGCATCGAGAACGGCTTCGACGCCTTCACGGGCCTGCTGCGTGGCGAGAACACCGGAAAGATGATCGTTTCCCTCGCCTGACGGCCGCTCCGGTGCACCCGGCAGGCTCATCCGCAGGCCGTCGCGACCGTGGGCGCGAGCCGCGGCGCACAGCAGAAGTAATTTCCGGCTAACGAGCTGTCGGTCGCCTGACCGCTCGAAACCGGCTGAGGGCCGCACCCCGCCGGGGTGCGGCCCTCAGCCGTGCACCGGCACACCGCGGCGGCAACGGTCCGTGGACCACCAGTACGCTGACGCCATGCGTGATCTAGGGGTGGGCTTCGGCTACTTGATAAAGGGACAGCGATGGGTCGGCAGGCACGGACGCTGGTTCGGCTTCGGGCTGCTGCCCGGACTCGTCACCCTCGTCCTGTACGCGGCGGCCCTCGTCGGCCTCGGCTACGGCGCCGACAACCTGGTGAGCTGGGCGACCCCCTTCGCCGACGACTGGTCATCGCCCTGGCTCGGTCTGTTCCGTAACACCCTGACCGTGCTGGTCTTCGCCCTCGGGCTCTTCCTCGCCGTGATCACGTTCACCGCCGTGACGCTGCTGGTCGGCCAGCCCTTCTACGAGTCCCTCTCGGAGCAGGTCGACCGTACGGAAGGCGGCGAGGTCCCCGAGTCCGGGCTGCCGCTCTGGCGGGAGCTGTGGATCTCCGCCCGCGACAGCATCCGCATCCTGGTCCGGGTGGGGCTGTACGCGGTGCTGCTCTTCGCCCTCGGATTCATTCCGGTCGTCGGCCAGACCGTCGTCCCCGTGATCGGTTTCTGCGTCACCGGCTACTTCCTCTCCGAGGAGCTCACCGCCGTCGCACTCCAGCGCCGCGGCGTGGTCCTGAAGGACCGGCTCGCCCTGCTGCGCGGGCGCCGCATGCTGACCCTCGGCTTCGGCGTACCGCTGGGACTCGCCTTCCTTGTCCCGTTCGTCGCCGTGTTCCTGATGCCGGGCGCCGTCGCCGGAGCCACCCTGCTGGCGCGGGATCTGGTGGCGCCCGACGAGGACGTGGCCCCCGCCCCGTACATCCTCGACAAGGGCTGAGGAGATTCCGCGCCCATGACCGAGACCATCGCTGGCGCCGGCATCACCGTCCTCGCCGGCATCGGTCCGGGCGCGGACTTCGCGATGGTCATCCGCAACAGCTGTCTCTGAGACCGACCGGCACATGGGGGTGGCAGAAGGCCCTCAACAGGCGCATCGGACCGGTGCTCGTCGGACTGGGCGTCACCTTGGGCCCGGCCCGCTGAGTGACGCCCACCGGACACCGGGTCAGCTGCTGTGCACCTCCAGCGCGGACCTGACCGCCGACTCCAGGGCCCCCTCGATCCAGGCCGGCTTGATCGAGGTGTGGCAGCCGGCGAAGTGCAGCGGCCCCTCGACCGAGCGCACATCGGCGAACAACTCGGTGTGCTGGCCCGGCAGCAGCACCGAGGCCTCGCCGTACGCGTACGGATCACGCATCCACGACTGGGTGGCGCCGACGCCCGTGTAGAAGACCTCGATGCGCTGCCCGTACACGTCCTGCACCCCGCCCAGGGCGTGCGGATAGCGCTCGTCGTCGTCCAGCGAGTCCCACTTCAGCGCGTCGTCGGCCCAGCTGTACGAGGCGAGGACGACGCCGCCCGCGCTCCCCTCGACCGGGTGGGACGGCTGGAACATGAAGCGGTTGGGGTTGTCGGTGACCGACCCGCCGCCGATGACATGCGCCGCCTCGGGCTGGTTGCGGGCGGTGGCCCGGTACGCCGCGTAGTGCACACGCTGGTTGGGCGGGAGATGACCGGGTGGTACGGAGGGGTGGGCGCCCAGCAGTGAACCGTCGGCCGGCGCCCTGCCCAGGCGATAGGCCTCGTACAGACCGGGCCGGACCTTGTCCAGCTCGGTCTTCCAGTCCTTCTCCTCGAACTCCCACCAGCGGCGGCTGAATTCGAGCAGCACCTTGGTCGCCGCGTCGTAGTGGATCTCGGTGATCGCACGCCGCTTGCCGTACGAGAGCGCGGGGGCGACGGGGATGTGGCGCAACCCGGAGAACGGCACGGTGATGATCGCCCGGTCGCCGGTGAACGTCTCGCGCACGAGCGGCTTGCCGTCGCGGCCCTCGGACACCGTCTCGACCCGGACGCGGTCCGCGCCGTAGCTGATCCTGGTGGCCCGGCGGTCCAGCCGCACGATGTCCTTGACCCGCTTGTACATCGCGTCGGCCAGGGTGGCCGTGCCGTCCGGCAGCTCGAAGAACGCGGTGTCCGGGCTGATCAGGGAGGCCCCGATGAAGCTGTGCACAAAGGCGAGATGGAGCCTGGAGGTGAGGTTCTCGACCGTGCCGATGAGGTCGATGGTGCGCTCGTCGAGCTTGGCCGCCTCGGTCAGGAAGCGGAACATCGACCAGTGCCCGTACCGCTGGATGACCCGCGCCCAGCCCTCGACTAGCTCGCGTCCCTCCTTGCCCTCGAACTCCTTGCGCACGGGCGCGAAGGCCTCGCGCACGATCGTCGCGGCGGTCTTGTTCTCGAACTCCGCCGGGACCCCGAACGAGCGGTTGACCGTCTGCGGCTTCTTCGCGTAGTCGGCCTTGCGCATCCGGATGCCGTTGACATGGATCCAGGTGCGGTTCACCGGCCGGCCCTCGGTGTCGACGTCGACCAGGTAGAAGCGGCGGCGCTTCAGGTCGAAGCTGTCCATGAGCCCGGTGACGAGCGGGTGGCTGTCGGGGATCCGCATGGCGCCGGCCTCGGCGTACTGGTTCGGGTCGGCGAACGGCGCCTTCGCGTTCTCGTGGCCGCCCTTGCGGAAGGTCTTGATCCGGCCGCCGACGCGGTTGCCGTTGGCCTCGATCACGGTGACGGTGTGCCCGGCGCTGCGGAGCAGATGGGCGGCGGTGAGCCCGGCCGGGCCCGCGCCGACGACCAGCACCTTCTTGGGGGCCTTGCGGCTGCGCGGCAGACCCTTGGACAGCAGGATGTCGCGGTAGAGGGGGACCAGCGGCTGGTCCTGTTCGTCGCGTACGAGGATGGCGCGGGCGATGTTCAGGCAGGCGTCCCAGTCCGAGCCGGTGGCCGCAGGTGCGAGAGAGGTACCGGACGCGGCGGGCGCACCAAGGGCGCCCGGCGCGACGGCACTTGCGGAGCCCACGGCGGTCGTGGCAAGGGCGGCGGCACCGGCGGCGGCACCCGTGATCACGGTGCGCCGGGAGGGCAGGCCGGAAGAAGGTCCGGCAGGCTTGGAAGTCATGCGCCCCACCCTGCGGCGCCCGCGACGGTGCTCTTTGCCTGGACGCGCGTAGATCGCCCGGAAATCACCCGCAGGTGGGGCCTATCGAGCTCATCGCGCAGTTGCCGTTGCAGGTCATGTCATGATCGAGGGTTCTCGGGGGCATCCGCTTCCGCCGACCGCGACAGCGCCGGAAAATCCCGGAAAGCCGCCGTCATGTCCACCGAATCCGGCTCCAGCAGCCACTGGTGCTGGAGCCCGTCCCTGGTCGCCACCAGCAGCGGCGCCGACGGCGCCCGGCGAGAGTGCCGAGGCAGCGATTCATTGCGCGTCACCCGGTGTGTCTGCCCGTCCAGTTCGAAACAGGCACCGCCGATCCGGTTCGCGTACCGTCCCACCAGCGCGCCGAAATACGGGCCCGAATGCGTCTCGTACCTGGCGAGATCCGGCAGCCCGAGCGCGACACACGCCCGCACCATGTCCCGGCCGGGCACCTCGACCGACTGCACGATGCCGCCGTACGTCAGGACACGCACCCGCGTACCGTCCCGCTCCAGCGTCCAGCGGTGCACGGCGGTGCCATCCGCGAGGGTGCCGAAATCTTCCGCACGCAGCGCCGCGCTCGAGCCTGTGTCCGTGATCACAGACCCTACGCCGGGGGCCGGGCCGAGGTGACATTGCGGTACGCGATCTCCGCCAGCCGCGCCTGCCCGTTCCGCCCCGGATGGAACCAGTCCCACTGGCTGAGCTGCTTGCCGGTGAACCGGTAGTCGAAGACCGCCCCGCCGTCGTAACGGCAGCGCCGATCCTTCGCGCAGACCTTCCGCAGCACGTCGTTGTACGCCACGACCCGCTCCTGCACCGAGGTGCGCCGGGCCACGGCGCGCGCACTCATGTTGTCCGCGTCACCCAGCATCGACTGACAGATCCCCAGCTTCCAGATCTGCTTGCCCAGCGCATTGCCGCGCCCCGTCGACCAGAGCCGCTTGAGATCCGGCACGCTCGACACATACACCTGCGCCTTCGGTGCCCCGGCGCGCAACTGACGCATCGACGCCTCGAACGACGCCCGGAAATCCGCCACCGGCGTCATGAGCCGTGCCGAGTCCCGGCAGGCGTCGTTGGCGCCGATCATCACCGTCACCAGATCCGGCTTCTCCTTCGCGGCCAGCGCCATCTGCTCCGGCAGCTGCGCGATCCTGGCCCCCGTCTCGGCGTGGTTCCAGCTGCGTTCGGCGGCCCTCGACTCACCGAGCAGCCGCACGGCCAGGCTGCGCACCTTGCCGTCCGTGCCGGTCGCCCAGGACACCTCCGGGCAGTCCGCCAGCACCGAACAGGCGTCGAAACCACGGGTGATGGAGTCACCGACGGCGGCCACCGACCCCGGGCTGCGGTCCCAGACCGGTCCGGGCTTGGCGGGCGGCCGACGCTTTTCGGCCGCCGCCCCCTTCGTCGTCCCGTCCGCGCCGGCGTCGCAGCCGGTCAGAGCGGCCGTGCCGAGCAACGAGACGACCGCCAGGACGGCGGCCACGGTACGCGAGCGGTGGCGGACGGAACGATCCTGCATCCCTTGGTTCCCCTCGGTTATGCCCCCGGCAACCCCTCGTGGCACCGGTCGGAAGGCCCGGCCGCCCCGCAGGGTGAAAGCTGAGCGAATGATGGGCCCAGGACCGACGGTACGTCACACCTCGGGTGCCGTTGCGCGGTAGCTTTTCCTCGTCGAACCAGCGGCGCTTCCCTTCACTCGGCTCCACTCGGGTGACTTTCTGTAAATCACATCACGTCACATACTGTCCCTTTTCAGGAGATTCACCCCGATGCTGTTTACTGATGACAACCTCGGGAACCGGCCGAGAAGCGACGGTACGGGCGCGAGGCCGCTAGCGAAGGCGAACTTCGTCCCACACTGGAGGTCCCGGTGACGACACGTGGAGTTCTGTACGTTCACTCCGCACCGCGCGCGCTCTGCCCCCACGTCGAATGGGCGGTGGGGGGTGTCCTCGGTGTGCGGGTTCAGCTGGACTGGATCAGACAGCCGGCCGCGCCCGGTACCTGGCGGTCCGAGTTCTCCTGGCAGGCCAGGCCCGGCACGGCGTCGAAGCTGGCCTCCGCGCTGCGCGGCTGGGATCTGCTGCGCTTCGAGGTGACGGCTGAGCCGACTCCTGCGTCGGAGGGCGAGCGCTACAGCTCCACGCCCGAACTGGGTATCTTCCACGCCGTCACCGGCATGCACGGCGACATCCTGGTGCCCGAGGACCGGCTGCGGGCGGCGCTGGCTCGGTCCGTGCGGGGCGAGACCGACCTGGAGGCCGAGATCGCCAAGCTGCTCGGCAAACCGTGGGACGACGAACTGGAGTCCTTCCGCCACGCGGGAGAGGGCGCTCCGGTGCGGTGGCTGCACCAGGTGGTGTGACGGGCGCGGGATCAAGCTCTCCGGCGATTGAGGAGCGGGGGTCCGGGGGCAGAGCCCCC
>NZ_JBEOVN010000172.1:0-16287 GCF_040295565.1 Streptomyces sp. NPDC002785
CCGGGCCGCCGGCCGGGCCGGCGGTATCCGTGCTCAGGGTCGCTCTCCACGCTTGACCTGCGGCTTCGGCAGCCGGAGCCGACGCATCTGAAGCGTGCGCATCAGACCGTAGGAGACCGCGCCCCGCTTCGGCGTATCCGGGAAGCGCTCGTTCAGCTGCTTCTTCAGGCGGAACGCGAGGTCGATCGAGTCGAGGACGATCAGCACGATCACGACAAGCCAGAGCAGCAGCGAGATGTTCTGGATGTTCTGTACCTGGATCACGCTGAGGATCAGAATGATCACGGCGAGCGGCAGGAAGAACTCCGCGATGCAGAAACGCGAGTCCACGTAGTCGCGGACGAAGCGCCGCACCGGGCCCTTGTCGCGAGCAGGAAGATAGCGCTCGTCGCCACTGGCGAGCGCCTCACGCTGCTTGGCCAGGTCCACACGGCGCGCTTCGCGCTGCCGCTTCATGGCCTCCTTGCGGTCGAGCGGCGTACCACTGGAGGCACGACGGCGCTGCGACTGGGCATCGCTGCGCTTGGGGGTGGGGCGACCTTTGGGGGCCTGCGGGTCGCGGGGCTGATTGGAGAGGTCTGCCGTCACCTTGCCGGTGGGCGCCTTCTCTTCCTTCGAACGGCTACGGAACACAAGGCCCAAGGGTACGGGTTCGATCGCCGCGACCCCAGGCCGGTCGGGAACGATCCGGCAACGGCCCGCGTCCTCGCAGGTGTCCCCAGGGGTTCGCCTCGGACGTCTCCACCGGTTTTCCTGACCCCTCCTACTCCCTGGGCCGGAGCGATGACCGGGTGCAGTCGTCCTTGGGGAGGAGCACATCTGTGCTCGAACAGTGCGGTAATAGAGGCAGGGCCCGTACTGTGGGTTCTGTTGGAGTGCTGGAGCTCAGTCCGTCAGAAGGGGGCGCGCGAAGCCCATGAGCGGTGTCATGAAGCGTATGGGGATGATCTTCCGCGCGAAGGCAAACAAGGCCCTTGACCGGGCCGAGGATCCGCGCGAGACCCTCGATTACTCGTACCAGAAGCAGCTGGAGCTGCTTCAGAAGGTACGCCGCGGTGTCGCCGATGTGGCGACCTCGCGCAAGCGGCTGGAGCTGCAGCTGAATCAGCTGCAGGGGCAGTCGTCCAAGCTGGAGGACCAGGGGCGCAAGGCGCTCGCGCTCGGCCGCGAGGACCTGGCCCGCGAGGCGCTGTCCCGGCGCGCCGCACTCCAGCAGCAGGTCACAGACCTGGAGACGCAGCACACCACGCTGCAGGGCGAGGAGGAGAAGCTCACTCTCGCGGCCCAGCGGCTGCAGGCCAAGGTCGATGCCTTCCGTACCAAGAAGGAGACCATCAAGGCCACCTACACCGCAGCCCAGGCACAGACCAGGATCGGCGAGGCCTTCTCCGGGATCTCCGAGGAGATGGGCGATGTCGGCCTGGCGATCCAGCGGGCCGAGGACAAGACCCAGCAGCTGCAGGCCAGGGCCGGTGCGATCGACGAGCTGCTCGCCTCCGGCGCCCTGGACGACCCGACCGGGACGGCGAAGGACGACATCGCCGCCGAGCTGGACCGGATCTCCGGTGGCACGGATGTGGAGCTGGAGCTGCAGCGCATGAAGGCCGAGCTGGCCGGCGGCTCCACCCAGCAGGCGATCGAGGGCGGCCCGCAGGATGCGGCGCAGCAGCAGTCGTCGCAGTCTCCGCACAAGTTCGACAAGAGTTAAGGCAGCGTCATGATCGTACGGATCATGGGGGAGGGCCAGGTCGCACTGGCCGACAGCCATCTCGCCGAGCTCAACGGGCTCGACGACGAACTGCTCGCCGAGGTGGAGAGCGGCGACGGTCCCGGCTTTCGCTCCACTCTGCACGCACTCCTCGCCAGGGTGCGCGAGCTCGGCACACCCTTGCCGGACGACTCCCTGGAGCCGTCCGAGCTGATCCTGCCGTCGTCCGACGCGACTCTTGAAGAGGTGCGCGCCATGCTCCGGGACGACGGTCTGATCCCCGGCTGAGCCGGTCGTTCTCCAGCACTCGCACAAGTCCGTGCCCCGTGTCCGGTCCGCCGGACACGGGGCACGGCCGTGTCCCCGGCGCGGCGCTCCGGGGGTTGAGCACGCTCCATGCCGGTTTCTTCGTACGACCGGACCGATTCATGCGCGACACGCCGTAACGTAACTTGACGTGACCACCCTCGGAACCGGGGTTCTGCGCGTTCGGCACTGGCTGCGCGACCATCCCCTCGCGCTGGACGCCGCGCTCGCCCTGGCCGTACTCGTGGCCATGATCATCGGGTCGTTCGTCGACGCGCACGCACCGAACGGGCCCACCTTCGGCACCCGCAGGCCCGAGTCGAGCAGCGTGTTCCTGATGGTGCTCGGCGCCGTCGCGCTGATCTGGCGGCGGCCCAGACCCATGCCAGTGCTCGCGGCCACCGCCGGTCTGACGTTCGTCGAGCTGGTGAGGTTCGAACCGCCCACTCCCGTGGTGATGAGCACCGTCATCGCGCTGTACACCGTCGCCGCCCGCACCGACCGGCCCACCACCTCGCGCGTCGGTCTGCTGACGATGGCCGCACTGACGGCCACCGCGATGCTCTTCGGCTCGGCGCCCTGGTACAGCCAGGCGAACCTCGGTGTCTTCGCCTGGACCGGCATGGCCTGCGCCGTGGGGGACGCCGTCCGTTCCAGGCGCGCCTTCGTCGACGCGATCAGGGAGCGCGCCGAACGGGCCGAGCGCACCCGCGACGAGGAGGCCCGGCGCCGGGTCGCCGAGGAGCGGCTACGGATCGCCCGCGATCTGCACGACGTCGTCGCCCACCACATCGCCCTGGTCAACGTCCAGGCCGGGGTGGCCGCACACGTCATGGACAAGCGCCCCGACCAGGCCAAGGAGGCGCTGGCCCACGTCCGGGAGGCCAGCCGCTGCGCACTCAATGAACTGCGGGCCACCGTCGGGCTGCTGCGTCAGTCCGGCGACCCGGAGGCGCCGACCGAACCGGCCCCGGGGCTCGCGGTCCTCGACGAACTGGTGGACACCGTCCGGCGGGCCGGGCTCCCCGTCGAGGTGGCCTGCACCGACCGGCGGCCCCCGCTGCCCGCGGCCGTCGACCTGGCCGCGTACCGGGTGATCCAGGAGGCGCTGACCAATGTGCGCAAGCACGCGGGCCCAGGGGCGAAGGCCGAGGTGAGCGTCGTAAAGGTCGGGGCCACGGCCGAGATCACCGTGATCGACAACGGTTCGGGCGGGGGCTGCTGCAACGGTGACGAAGGCGGTGACGGCGGCGGTCACGGCCTCCTCGGCATGCGCGAACGCGTCACCGCACTCGGCGGCTCCCTCACCGCTGGGCCCCGCTACGGCGGCGGATTCCGGGTTCATGCGATCCTGCCCGTCAAGGCCCGCACGGCAGAGCCCAAGGAGCCGGGCGCGGTGGGCCGGACGGGGGAGAACACATGACACCGCCCATCAAGGTGCTGCTCGTCGACGACCAGGCGCTGCTGCGCAGCGCGTTCCGGGTGCTGGTCGACTCGGAGGCCGACATGGAGGTGGTCGGCGAGGCGGCGGACGGCGCACAGGCCGTGGAGCTGGCCCGCTCGACCCGGGCCGACGTGGTGCTGATGGACATTCGGATGCCGGGTACGGACGGACTCGCCGCGACCCGAATGATCAGTGCCGATCCGGAACTGGCGGACGTACGGGTCGTCATGCTCACCACCTTCGAGGTGGACGAGTACGTGGTGCAGTCGCTGCGGGCCGGGGCGTCCGGCTTCCTCGGTAAAGGGGCGGAACCGGATGAACTGCTCAATGCCATCCGTATCGCAGCGGGCGGCGAGGCGCTGCTCTCGCCGGCCGCGACCAAGGGCCTGATCGCCACCTTCCTTGCGCAGGGCGGCAGTTCGGGCGGTGACGGGCCGAGCGCCGCGGAGTACTCCGAGCGGCTCACCGCGCTCACCGGCCGCGAACGCGAGGTGCTGGTCCTGGTCGCGGGCGGGCACTCCAACGACGAGATCGCCGAGCGGCTCGTCGTCAGCCCGCTCACGGTCAAGACCCATGTGAACAGGGCGATGGCGAAACTGGGCGCCCGGGACCGGGCTCAATTGGTGGTAATTGCTTATGAATCGGGTCTGGTGCGTCCCAGGGTGGAGTGACAGGTGGAGATACGGCGTACTCCACCTGCGGTATGCGCGGCATAAGAAAGCGACCTGGGGCCGACGCTTTCGGCTTTGCGGGTGGGTGATCGTATAAGTGGGCCGGGTCTGTCCCGCAGCCCCTGCCCATCTGCCGCGTAAGCCACAGAAGAGAGACTCCACCCATGTCCTGGCTGTCCAGATTCAGCCTCGCGCAACGGGCCCTGATCGGACTGATCTCGATCGTCGCCCTCGTATTCGGAGCGATCGCGATCCCGCAGCTCAAGCAGCAGCTGCTGCCCACCATCGAACTCCCGATGGTGTCGGTGCTCGCCCCCTATCAGGGTGCGTCCCCCGATGTGGTCGAGAAGCAGGTCGTCGAACCGCTCGAGAATTCCATCAAGGCCGTCGACGGCGTCACCGGCACCACCTCGACCGCCAGCGAGGGCAACGCCGTCATCATGGCGACCTTCGACTTCGGCAGCGAGGGCACCAAGCAGCTCGTCGCCGACATCCAGCAGGCGGTGAACCGCGCCCGCGCCCAGCTTCCCGACGACGTGGACCCGCAGGTCGTCGCCGGCTCGACGGACGACATCCCGACCGTCGTCCTCGCCATCACCTCCGACAAGGACCAGCAGGCGCTCGCCGACCAGCTGGACCGCACCGTCGTTCCCGCGCTGGAGGACATCGACGGCGTCGGCCAGGTCTCCGTCGACGGCGTGCAGGACCTCCAGGTCTCCATCACCCCCGATGACAAGAAGCTCAGCTCCGCCGGTCTGAACGCCGCGACGCTCTCCCAGGCGCTCCAGGCGGGCGGCGCGACCGTCCCCGCCGGTTCCTTCTCCGAGTCGGGCAAGAGCCGCACCGTCCAGGTCGGCGGCGCCTTCACCTCCCTGAAGCAGATCGAGGACCTGCGGGTCACCGGCCAGAACCCGGCTACGGGTAAGCCCGGCAAGCCGGTCCGCGTCGGTGACATCGCCACGGTGAAGCAGGAGCCGTCCACCGCGGTCTCCATCACCCGCACCAACGGCAGGCCGAGCCTCGCCGTGATGGCCACGATGGACAAGGACGGCAGCGCCGTCGCCATCTCGGACGCGGTCAAGGACAAGCTCCCCGACCTCCGCAAGGACCTCGGCGCCGGCGCCGAACTGACCGTCGTCTCCGACCAGGGCCCCGCCGTCTCCAAGGCGATCTCCGGTCTGACCACCGAGGGCGCGCTCGGTCTGCTCTTCGCCGTCATCGTGATCCTGGTCTTCCTCGCGTCGCTGCGCTCGACCCTGGTCACCGCCGTGTCCATCCCGCTCTCCGTGGTCCTCGCGCTGATCGTGCTCTGGACCCGCGACCTGTCGCTCAACATGCTCACGCTCGGCGCGCTGACCATCGCCATCGGCCGCGTCGTCGACGACTCGATCGTGGTCCTGGAGAACATCAAGCGTCACCTCGGCTACGGCGAGGAGCGCCAGTCCGCGATCATCACCGCGGTCAAGGAAGTGGCCGGCGCGGTCACCTCCTCGACCCTCACCACGGTCGCCGTCTTCCTGCCGATCGGTCTCGTCGGCGGCATGGTCGGCGAGCTCTTCGGCTCGTTCTCGCTGACCGTCACCGCGGCTCTGCTGGCATCCCTGCTGGTCTCGCTGACGGTGGTTCCCGTCCTGTCGTACTGGTTCCTGCGCGCCCCCAAGGGCAGCACGGAGAACCCGGACGAGGCCCGTCGCAAGGCTGAGGAGAAGGAAGCCCGTAGCCGGCTCCAGCGGCTGTACGTCCCGGTGCTGCGCTTCGCGACCCGGCGCCGTATCACCAGCATCGTCATCGCCGTCGTGGTGCTGCTCGGCACGTTCGGCATGGCTCCGCTGCTGAAGACCAACTTCTTCGACCAGGGCGAGCAGGAAGTCCTCTCCATCAAGCAGGAGCTGACCCCCGGCACCAGCCTGGCGGCCGCCGACGAGGCGGCCAAGAAGGTCGAGAAGGTCCTCGCCGGCGACAAGGGCGTCAAGGACTACCAGGTCACCGTCGGCTCCTCCGGCTTCATGGCGGCCTTCGGTGGCGGTACGGGCTCCAACCAGGCCTCGTACCAGATCACCCTGAAGGACGCGGGCGACTCCGAGGCCGTGCAGAAGCGCCTCGACACGGAGCTCGGCAAGCTCGACGGCATCGGTGACACCACCATCTCCGCGGGCGACGGCTTCGGCAGCCAGGACCTCAGCGTCGTGGTCAAGGCCGCCGACGCGGACGTCCTGAAGAAGGCATCCGAAGAGGTCCGGGCCGAGGTGGCCAAGCTCAAGGACGTCACCGACGTCCAGAGCGACCTGGCGCAGAGCGTCCCGAGGATCTCGGTCACGGCCAACGCCAAGGCCGCGGACGCCGGCTTCAACCAGACCACGCTCGGCGCGGCCGTCGCCGGAGCGGTGCGCGGCACCCCGTCCGGCAAGGCGATCATGGACGACACCGAGCGTGACGTCGTCATCAAGTCCGCCCACCCGGCCACGACCATGGCCGAGCTGAAGAACCTCCCGCTCGGCCCGGTCGAGCTCGGTCGGATCGCCGACGTCGAGCTGGTCCCCGGCCCGGTCTCGATGACGCGGATCGACGGCCAGCGCGCCGCGACCATCACCGCGAAGCCGACCGGTGACAACACCGGTGCGGTCAGCGCCTCGCTCCAGACGAAGATCAACGCTCTGAAGCTTCCGGACGGCGCCACCGCCACCATCGGTGGTGTCTCCGAAGACCAGAACGACGCGTTCATAAAGCTCGGCCTGGCCATGCTGGCCGCGATCGCGATCGTCTTCATGCTGCTGGTGGCGACCTTCAAGTCCCTGATCCAGCCGCTGATCCTGCTGGTCTCCATCCCGTTCGCGGCAACCGGCGCGCTCGGCCTGCTCGTGGTCACCGGCACCCCGATGGGCGTCCCGGCGATGATCGGCATGCTGATGCTGATCGGCATCGTCGTCACCAACGCGATCGTGCTGATCGACCTGATCAACCAGTACCGGACGCAGGGCATGGGCGTCGTCGAGGCAGTCATCGAGGGCGGCCGTCACCGGCTGCGCCCGATCCTGATGACGGCACTCGCGACGATCTTCGCCCTGCTTCCGATGGCGCTCGGCGTCACCGGCGAGGGCGGCTTCATCTCGCAGCCGCTCGCGGTGGTTGTGATCGGCGGCCTGGTCACGTCGACCCTGCTGACGCTGCTGCTGGTGCCGACGCTCTACGCGATGGTCGAGCTCCGCAAGGAGCGCCGCGCGAAGAAGAAGGCGCTCAAGCGGGCGAAGAAGGCGGGCCTGCCCGCCCAGGCCCTCGCGGAGGAGTCCGCCTCCGAGGAGCCGGAGCCCGCGAAGGCCTGACCCGCCTGGCATGACAAGGGGCCTGTCCCACACGGGTGTGTGGGACAGGCCCCTTCGGGTTTCCGCTTGTTGCTTGAGCGCTGCTGCTACTTGAGCGAGGAGACGAACGCGCCCCAGGCCGCGGCCCGGACGACGAGTGCGGGGCCGGTGGGGTTCTTGCTGTCGCGTACGGGGACGACGCCGGGGAAGTCGTCGCTGATCTCGACGCATTCGCCCCGGTGAGCGTCAGGCGGCCCCGCTGAGAGCCTGGACGATCCGGAGCCACGTCTCGCCGTGCGGGTGGGCGTGCCGGACGCTGAGGGCGAGGATCTCCCTCAGCAGTCGGGCACGGGTCTCCTCGGGTGCGCGGGGGAGGAGCGTGGCCAACTCGTCCGGTTCGAGGCCTTCGACGACCCCCGAGAGCACCATGCCCGCCTGGGCGTGGGTGAGGGAGGACAGCTTGTCGTCGAAGACCTGCCCCTCGACGGCCGCCGCGTGCAGCAGCGCGTTGCCGTCCCCGGCTGCCAACGCCCTTTCCACGTACGCCTGGAGGGCGTCCCGGTCCTCGACGAGGCGGTACGCGGTCTCCAGCCCTTCGGTGCGGGCGACATCGAGGACGGCGATGTGCGCGAGCGGGGTGGCCTCGGACGGCTGGGCCTGGAGGACGCGGGGGTGGTCCTGGAGGAAGACCCGTGACTCCGCCCAGGTGGCGCAGTCCACCCACTCCGCCACCTGCTCCGCGAGGATCAGCGGATCGTACGCGGCGGTCACGCCGTGGATGAGGACGGCCTCGCGGAGCGCGGCGTGCTGCCGTGCGGTGCGGGGGTCCAGGAGTGCCAGCTCTTCGAGGGCTGTCGCCGTCTCCTCGTTGCTCAGCGCTTGGGCGTTCTGGGACCAGAAGTCGCGTGACTGGGGCCAGTTGGCCGCGAACATCCAGGAACTGACGAGGTCCAGCGTCTCCGGCGACAGAGCGAGCCAGGCCGGTGCGGGGGCGGAGGTCGCTTCTTCCCACGCGGTGCGTACGGACTCGGTGTCCCTGAAGGCACGAAGCGCCCGCCGGGCCCGGACGGTCACGACGCCCGCGCCGCCGCTGTCCGGCGCGGAGCCCTCATCGAGGAAGGCCACGAGCCCGCGTACGCCGATCAGGGCCTTGGGATCGGGGCAGTCCAGCAGGAAGACACTCCGCTCGACACCGAGACGCCGGGCGGTTGTGGGGTGGGCGGAAACGAACTCCGCCACGGCCTCGTCGAACTCCCGGATCGCCGAGGTGCGGTCGTCGGTGCGGACAAGTGCCCGTGCCAGGTTGGCGAGAGCGGAGACCAGGTCGGTTTCGAAGGCGCCGGGGTTCTCCAGCGCCAGGGTCCGGTAGGCGGCAACCGCTTCCTGTGCCGCGCTCACGGCTCCTGTGGCGTCCTGGTTCATCCCCAGGTGCTTGCTGAGATTCTGCAGGGCAAGAGCCAGATCAGGAAGGAAGGCGCTGCTCAGTTCATCGACGAGACCGCGCAGGATACGGACGCTCTCCCGGGCCGGCGCCAGGGCTTCCTTCCGGCTGCCGGTGTCGGCGAGGTTCTGCGCCAGAGTGCCGAGTGAGCCCGCGAGAGCGGAGCGGACGGCGGGCTGCCGCTCGGCGAGGTCACGGAGGAGATCGACAGCCTCCTCGGCTGCTCGCAGTCCCGCCGCCGGATCTCCGGCCCTGTTCAGGTGAGCGGCGACGTTGGCGAGTGCCGTGGCCAGGTCCTGCCGGAAGACGGCGGGCTGTTGTGCGGCGAGTGCGCGGCGAATGGAGACGGCTTCCCGACCCGGTGCGAGGGCCCCGGAAACATCGCCCAGGGCGGCGCGATGGTTGCCGAGGTTGTTGAGCGCTGTTGCGAACTCCGGGAGAAAGGCGCTCGCATCCTCGGCGGCCAGGCGTCGGTAGATGCCGGTCCCCTCCTCGGCGTGGACCAGGGCCGTCGCAGGCTCACCTGCGGAGACGAGGTGCATCGCGAGGTTGTTGAGCATCGCGGCGAGACCCGGGAGGGACGCTGTCGGTCGGTTTTCAGCCAGTTCGCGCTGGATGCGTACGGCCTCACGCGCGAACAGCACCGCTGCCGCCCGGTCTCCAGCGGCGGCCGTCTTGTTGGCCAAGGAGGTCAGGGACCGGGCGAGATCCGGCTGGAAGACGTCCGGGTGCTGCGAAGCGAGCCTGGCGTACATGCGCGCCGCCTCTCGCGCCGGAGCGAGCGCGCCCTCGCGATCCCCGGTGGCGGAGAACCTGTCCGCCAGGTTGTGGAGGGCGCCTGCGAGCTCCGGCTGAAAGACGGCCGGATGACGCGCAACGAGTTCCCGGCAGATCTCCACTGCCTCCCGCGCGGGCGTGAGGCACCCTGTAAGGTCACCGACCTCCTCGCGGTGCACGGACAGATTGGTCAGGGATCCGGCCAGAGCGGACCGCAGGACGGTGGGGTGGCGTTCGGCCGCCTTCCGGTTGGCCCGGACCGCTGCCTCCGCGTGAGGAAGAGCCTCCGTGTGGCTTCCGATGGCCTTGAGGCTGCTGGCCAGATTGGTCAGCGCGTAGGCGAGACCGGCCAGGAACTCATCGGGGTGCGACGCGGCGAGCTCCATGTGGATCTCCACTGCCTCCCGCGCGGGCGGTACGGCGGCCCGGCGTTCCCCGACGGCCGCGAGATTCACCGCCAGGTTGTTCAGCGCGACGGCGAGGCCGTGGCGGAACGCCGTTGGAGTCCGCGCGGCAAGCTGCCGGTAGATGGCGACGGCGTCCCGCGTGAGTGCGAGCGCCCCCTCGCGGTCGCCGATGTCGTGGACGCGCCGGCCGAGAGTGCCGAGGGCGAGAGCCAGGTCGGGGAGGGACGCGCTGCCTTCCGCGTCGGCAAGGCTCCGTTGGAGCGTGACCGCTTCGCGCGCCGGCGTCAGCGCCCCTTCACGGTCGCCGATGTCGGCGTACCGGTTGGCGACGTTGACGAGCGTGCGTACGACCGCTGTCTTGTAGACCCCAGGAGCGGCGTGCTCCAGTTCCTTGTACAGGGCGACTGCCTCCCACGCGGGGGCCAGCGCACCGTCCAGATCCCCTTCCGTCCCGAGCCGGTTGGAGAAGCGGTGCAACGCCTGGGCCAGACACGGCGCCGCGCTCGGACCGACCCGCTCCACCAGCCCCCGCAGCATCCCGATGCCCGGTGCACCCGCCCGCGCCGCATGCAGCGCCAGCCCCCGCACCACGTACGGATCGACCGCCCCCCGGTCGCCGCCCACCGCTCGCCGCTCGACGTGCGCGACGAGCGCGGCCAACGCCACCTCTCCGGCCTCGGCGTGCCCCGGCCCCTCCAGGTCCGCGAGATGTGACACGAACTCGCGGTGGTACAGGCGGTACACCGCCTGTCCGTCCTCGCAGTCCTCGACGACGTAGCGGCCGTAGGCGGACAGCACCCAGTCCACGTCGCTCTCGTCGTACGACACGTCAGGGCCGCCCAGCGCGCCGGCGACCTCCTCCCACACGCCCCCGGCGGGCATGCCTCGCCCGACCGTCCACGCCAGCGCGGTCAGCAGATCCCGCGCGGCGGACGGCAGTTCGGCACCGTCCTCCCGGACACGCAGCGGCCCCGCTCGCAAGTCCTCCTCGAACGCGGCCTCGATGGAGTCGGGCAGGCCGGACAACCACTGGTCCTCGCCGACACCACCAGACGCCTCCGTCAACAGCGAGCCCGTCACCAGCCGCGCGAACAGGAACCCGCCGCCCACCGCTGTGGCACGCGCGGCGACCGCGTCGCCCGCCTCTCGCGCCCGGTCCTCCGGGACACCGGCCGCCGCGCACCGGCGGAACACGTACTCACCGATGTCCTCCTGCGTGCGCGGCTCCCGCTCCAGGTCCGCGGTGGTGACACCCGCGCCGATCAGCCGGGTCAGGGCGTCCGGCAGTGTTTCGTCCTCGCGCCCTTCCTCCGCCAGGCGGCTGCGGAACGCGCGGTCTCGGGAGCCGAGCAGGACTGGGCTCGTCCGGCTGAGCGGGAAGACCAGCTCCTCGATCACGGCGCGGAGGTGCTCGACGGGTACTTCGTCCAGGCCGTCGAGCACCAGCACCGGCTGCGGGGACAGCTCACGGAGTTCGCCCCGGAAGTCGTCGACGTTGCGGGGTTCCGGCAGTCCGAGTTGCCGGGCCAGTTCCGAGGCCGCCTGGAGAGCGCTCAGGCCGCGCAGATGTACGGAGGCGAGGGAGCGGCCGCGGCGCAGGCCCGGGTCCGGGTCGTCCTCGCGCAGGCCCCCGTGAGCCTCGGTCTCCTTCCGCTGCACGGGATCGGTGAGCGTCGCGATCCGGCCCAGCACGGCCGACTTGCCGCAGCCCGCCGGGCCGGTCACCAGGAAGAGCCCGGCATCGTCCGCCTCCAGCCATGCGGCGATCCGGCCCAGCACCTCCTTCCGGCCCGTGAAGAACCAGCCCTCCTCGCGGTATCCGACCCCGCGCGCCGCGAGCACCAGGTGCTCCACCAGCCGGGCGGGGGCCCCGGGCACATGGCGCGGGTTGGGAAAGACCGGGCGCCCGGTGCCGAGGGTGGCGGGCACCGGCGTCTGACCCTCGCCGCGCCACCGCTCACCCAGCGCGGCCAACAGGTCCGGGCCGCTGACCAACGCATTGTGGGCGCTCCACGCCGAGCGGTACTCGGTGGAGGCAGGGCCGGCCTTCAGCACCTGGGCCAACGCGGTGAGCAGGGGGCCGCTGCCGTCCGACGTCTCGTTGCGCCGGCAGCTCGCCATGATCCCGAACCACTTGGCCCGGCCGGGCGGCGTGGATGCGGTTGCCCAGCGCCGCAGGGTCTTTTCCAGGCCCCGGCCCACCGCGTCCCCCGCGTAGCAGGTGTCGATGATCACCAGGATCTGGTCGGCGCCCGACGCCACCGCGTCATGGACCAGCGTCTCGGCCGAGACGCCCCGCCTGAGGGCGCGTGCGTCACGAGTCACCTGCTCGACGTCGAGATCCAGATCGCAGAGCGCGAGGCGCAACTCGTCGTCGATCAGCACGCCGTGCCCCGACCAGACGATGATCGCGGGCTTCCCCGCCCCCGTCTCCCGCCAGCCCTCGCTCCAGGTGGTGAGGGCCTCGTCGAAGGTCGCCCAGGACGGGTTCCCGCCGCCCACCACATGCGCCGCGATCCCCAGACCCGCCAGCAGTCCGGTGATCTCCTCCATCTGGGCCACCGCCCCGGTCAGCCGGGGAAAGCTCCGCTTGTCGGCATACTCCTCGCACACCACGCACAGCGCCGTCCCCACCGGCTCGCGTCCGTCGTCGCCCGCCACGCCCGGCTCACGCACCATTGCCCGCCCCGCCCTCCAGTACCAGCACCAGCGCGGTCATCACGACATGGCCCGCGTTTCCCGTACTCACCCGCACCCGGTGCGGCCCGGCCGGCAGCCCGGCCAGGCGTGCCACGTAACGGCCCCCGCCCAGGTTGTTCAGCGTCCGCACCGGTCCGCCCTCGGCCGCCACGAAGACGGCCACCCGGTCGTGGCCCCGTATGTCCGGCGGGACCGTGGCCCGCAGCTCGTACACCTCGCCCTCGACGATCGCGTCCGGGGCGTCCACCACCAGCGGGATGTCCGCGACCTCCGGGCCCCGGTGGGCCGGTGGGTCCTGGGTGAGCCAGTTGTAGAGGGCCTGGCGCAGCGCCGTGTTGTTCTGGAGCGAGCCGTGCTTCTCCCAGGGCGTGTACGCGGGCCGCCCCGCCGCCCCCACGTGGGCGCTGGAGAGCCTGGGCACGCGGCCGTCGCCGCCCTCGTCGGTCCCGTCGATCGTGAGCAGTCCGGTCAGCTTCTCGCCCTGGACCTCGGCGGTGGTCGGGGTCGGCTGGAGCACCCCGCTGATCGGTACGTACTCCACTCCGTACGCCGCCCCCGCCCCGGACTCCCGCAGCACCTCGTGGAAGCGGGCGGCGTCCTTGAGCAGTGCCGCGTCGGTCCCGGGCAGGCCGGTCACCTCACCGGCGTATCGCAGCGGCTCGCCCGGCGCGGTGATCAGCGCGGCGTAGTCGGGGACGAGCTGGTGGAGGGACGGAAGGCTGCGGGCGAACGCGGTGAGGCCGATACCGGCCGGGCCCACCCCGTTGACCAAAGAGAGCATGGCGTCCAGGGAGCCCCGGTACGGGGTTCCGAGCGTGATCACTCGGCGCGTCACCTCCGCGCCGCCGCACAGCTCCACGTACTGGCGGGTGACCAGGCCGCCCATCGAGTGGCAGACGAAGACGACCCGGGCCTCCGTCCGCTTTGGCGCCGAGGCTCGCCAGCGGCCGAGCTCCTCGTCCACCCGCTCGGCCAGCCGGTCCGCGTTGTAGCGGCAGGACAGCCGCCAGTCGTAGGCGAAGTCGATCAGGTTGGCGGGGGCGTCCGCTTCGTCCTTCTGGCTCCGGCGCCGGAGCGTGAAGTTGTTTTCCAGCCACTCCAGGAAGCCGCCGTAGCCGTCCACGAGCGTCCCGATGCCCAGCAGTCCGTGCAGGTCGCGCATCGGACCGAGCGGGCGCACACCGTCGCCCGGGTGCTCGTCGCCCAGGTCCGGGGGCAGCGCCAGGCCCTTGACGGACCGGCCGAACGTACGGATCCCGCGGAGGAGGGCCGGGCCCGAGAGGCCCCAGACCTCGTGCCCGTCCGCGTCCGCCAGCCGACTGCCGAGAATGCCCGGGACGACGACCACCATGTCGTCGACCCGGCTGCGAGACGTCATGTGGCGCCGTACCCCCCATGTGCGCTGCTGCCGTGGATTAAGCAGCGTAATTAGGGAGAGGGCTGCGCGAGTGCCATATGGAGGAAACCAGGCGGCTCGGGACGTTCCGTACCCGTACGCGGAAGGCCCGGTCCACCGACCGTCAGGCGGTGGACCGGGCCTCACGGCCATGCCGCAAGCACCCCTTACGGCAGCGCCAGCATCCGCTCCAGCGCGAGCTTCGCGTACTTCTCCGTCTCCGGGTCGACCTCGATCCGGTTGACCAGGTTGCCCTCGGCCAGCGACTCCAGCGCCCACACCAGGTGCGGCAGGTCGATGCGGTTCATCGTCGAGCAGAAGCAGACCGTCTTGTCGAGGAAGACGATCTCCTTGTCCTCGGCCGCGAACCGGTTCGCCAGGCGGCGCACCAGGTTCAGCTCGGTGCCGATCGCCCACTTCGAGCCGGCCGGCGCCGCCTCCAGGGCCTTGATGATGTATTCCGTCGAGCCGACGTAGTCCGCCGCGGCCACGACCTCGTGCTTGCACTCGGGGTGCACCAGCACATTGACGCCCGGAATCCGCTCGCGGACGTCATTGACGGACTCGACCGAGAAGCGCCCGTGCACCGAGCAGTGCCCGCGCCACAGGATCATCTTCGCGTCGCGCAGCTCCTCGGCGGTGAGGCCGCCGTTCGGCTTGTGCGGGTTGTAGAGGACGCAGTCCTCCAGGGACATCCCCATGTCCCGGACCGCGGTGTTCCGGCCCAGGTGCTGGTCGGGGAGGAAGAGGATCTTCTCGCCCTGCTCGAAGGCCCATTCCAGGGCGCGCTTCGCATTGGACGAGGTGCAGATCGTGCCGCCGTGCCTGCCGGTGAAGGCCTTGATGTCGGCGGAGGAGTTCATGTACGAGACGGGTACGACCTGCTCGGCGACCCCGGCCTCGGTCAGCACGTCCCAGCACTCGGCGACCTGCTCGGCGGTGGCCATGTCGGCCATGGAGCAGCCCGCAGCCAGGTCCGGCAGCACGACCTTCTGGTCGTCGGTGGTCAGGATGTCCGCGGACTCCGCCATGAAGTGCACACCGCAGAAGACGATGTACTCGGCCCCCGGGCGCGCAGCCGCGTCCCGGGCGAGCTTGAACGAGTCGCCGGTGACGTCCGCGAACTGGATGACCTCGTCGCGCTGGTAGTGATGGCCGAGGACGAACACCTTGTCCCCGAGCTTCTCCTTGGCCGCGCGGGCACGCTCCACCAGGTCCGGGTCGGACGGGGAGGGCAGGTCGCCGGGGCACTCGACGCCGCGCTCGCTCTTCGGGTCGGCCTCACGGCCGAGCAGGAGCAGGGCGAGGGGCGTCGGCTGGACGTCGAGATCCTGGACGGGGTGGGCCGTGGTCACGTCACGCACCCTTTCTTCTTTGCGGAAAGCCTTTTCGTCTAATTGACGTTATCTATCATATCCGCTTCACGTCACTTTGACGATGGCCATAGTGTCGATGTGACGCATCCCCCCGCGTACGCGGTGTGCGAGCATGAATGGAACAGGCAAGCGCTTGGCCCGGAATGAATCCGCGGTCCCGTCGGTTGCAACGTCGGCAAGCAGTCTCCGTACAACCCGGGAGAGAAGCAGATGTCCGTATCGGACGAGACCACCACCGTGAGCGACGGCATCCTCCTGTCCGACGCCGCCGCAGCCAAGGTCAAGGGCCTGCTGGAGCAGGAAGGCCGTGACGACCTGGCGCTGCGCGTCGCCGTCCAGCCCGGCGGCTGCTCGGGCCTGCGCTACCAGCTCTTCTTCGACGAGCGTTCCCTCGACGGCGATGTCGTGAAGGACTTCGACGGCGTAAAGGTCGTCACCGACCGGATGAGCGCTCCGTACCTGGGCGGCGCCTCCATCGACTTCGTCGACACCATCGAGAAGCAGGGCTTCACGATCGACAACCCGAACGCGACGGGCTCCTGCGCCTGCGGCGACTCCTTCAGCTAGTGCCGTGACCGGCAATGTTTGCCTCGTAAGGAGTGTTGTCCGGTGCGTGCGATCGCAAGGCGGCCGGAAGTCCTGGTAGCGGAGCTACCAGGACTTTTGGTCAACGCGGCGAGCGTGCTGGGCGGCGCGACGGGGCAAAGCTTGCCGGGAGGGGCACTGGGCCCTGAAGGCAGCAGCAGAACGGCGGCGGCCCCG